>WQSA01000036.1 GCA_009788135.1 Candidatus Fibrimonadales bacterium | reverse complement strand
AGATGCAGACTAATGAACTTCGAAGAAAAAAAGAACGAACGCACCAACGTTCCGCGCAAAAAAAACTGCTGGTTTACCGAAAATAAAATCAGCTTCATAGACTACAAAGACGAAGCCATGCTCCGCCGCTTCCTCTCAGACCGTGGCAAAATTCTGCCACGCCGTTTGTCCGGAAATTGCGCAAAGCACCAGCGCGAGCTTGTAGAAGCCATTAAACGTGCTCGCCACGTGGCCCTGCTTCCATTCGTAGCGGATTCTTTAAGGTAAGGGAGGAATTATGGAAATTATTCTTAAAACAGAAGTCCCTCACCTGGGAAAGCTATTGGACGTGGTCAATGTTAAAAACGGCTTTGCCCGCAATTACCTGTTCCCTCGCAACCTTGCAGTACCAGCTACCAAAGCGGCAAAGCAATCTTTGGAAAAGAACCGTGCAGCTATGGAAGCCCTGTTCCGCAAAGAACTTGCCGCCTCCGCAGACATCGCTACGAAAATTTCCGCTACGGAAATCACCATTGAGCGCAGCGTTGTGGAAAACGAAAGGCTTTACGGCTCGGTTTCCGCTTCCGATATTGCCGCAGCTCTCAAAGCGAAAGGCTTTAACATCGTAAAGAGACAGGTTGCCCTTGCAGAACCCATAAAGCAGCTCGGCAACTACTCCGTTTCCGTTAAAGTGTTTTCCGGCGTGGATGCTACGGTTTCCGTTTGGGTTACGAACAAGGCGAAATAACGGTTGAAAAAAGTTTTCGTTGACGGGCATGAAGGCACAACGGGTTTGCAGATAATTGAAAAACTGCAAGCTCGCAAAGACTTGGAGCTTTTGGAAATAGAGCCCCAGTTTCGCAAAGACGCCGCTCGCAAAGCAGAACTTTTAAACTCAGCCGATGTCGCATTTTTATGCTTGCCAGACGATGCCGCAAAGGAATCTGCAGCGCTCGTTACGAATCCCAATACCGTTGTTATAGATACTAGCACAGCGCATCGCACAAATGATGCCTGGGCATATGGCTTGCCTGAGCTATCTCCGCAGCACAGGGAAAAAATCAAAAATTCAAAAAGAATAGCTAACCCAGGCTGCCATGCAACAGGTTTTTTGCTTGCAGTTTATCCGCTTGTGGCAAAGGGAATAATAAAAGCAAGCGATAATTTGAGCTGCTACAGCTTAACTGGCTACAGCGGCGGCGGTAAAAAATTAATTGCAGAATATCAGGAAAATTTTAAAAATATTAAATTCAACTCAGAATCTGTTTTAGCTTCAAAGCCTTATGCACTAGGTCTTCACCACAAACATTTGCCGGAGATGCAGAAAATTTCCGGGCTTGCAAAGCCGCCATTGTTCAATCCAATTCTCGGACCCTATTATCAAGGAATGGCTGTAACTATCGGTTTATTTGGAGTATCTGGGCTCAGAGAATTCTTTGCGGATTATTACAGAGATTGCCAGTATGTAAGCGTTGCTCTTGAGAATCCGGATAAGCTGGATCCCACGATTTGCAATGGAACCAACAATGCGAAAATTTTTGTGTTTGCTCGCGAAGAACATGCGCAAATCACTGTGGTTCTGGACAATTTGGGCAAAGGTGCTAGCGGGGCTGCTTTGCAGAACATGGATATAGCAGTTCCCTGAAAAACTCCCACTGCGCAGTGGTCATTTTTTCCAGCGTATAGTTTTTGCTATGCTCTGTGCACGAATTTCTCATTTGCTCGTATTCGGGAGTTCCAAACATTTCACAGCATTGCTTCAACTGCGCTTTCCAGCTTTCCAAATCTTTGAATGGCAAAACCCAGCCGCATTTTTCCGCTGCATTGTTTATAATGTCTTGCGGGCCGCCTTTGTCGGTTACCAACGCTGGGGTTCCGCTTGCAAGAGATTCTACAATCACATTTCCAAATGTATCCGTTGCGCTTGGGAATAAAAAGAAATCTGCATTGGCGTAATGCTCTGCGAGTTCTTTGCCGGCTTTTAATCCCATGTACAGAACATTTTTGAATTCTTTCATGTTTTCTTTTAATGAGTTCAAGTACCAGCCGCTACCAACAAAAGTCAATTCAGCATTTGGGTTTTCTTTGCAAAATTCTTTCCACAGAGTTTCCAGAAACGGAATGTCTTTTTCCACGGAAATTCTGCCTACATATAAAAATCTGATTACAGATTTTTTTTTTCTGTATATTGGCGAAAAATTTTCCAATGGTATGCCACGGGGCAAAACCTTTATGAATTTCGGTTTTACATTTATTTCTGTTTCCAGAATTTTGCGATAGGCTTCGCAGGGGCAGATTACCGGAGTTGTGTGTTGGTAGAACACTCGCATCAGCCAAAGCACATAGCGTCGCATCCAGGCTTCTTTTACCAGCGAGCGCGTATAGTTCGGGACATCTGTTCGATAGTGGCTTATAACTTTTATGCCTATTATTTTGCCCGCTATGCCAACCAGCCACGCCCCTGGGCTTGGGGTCTCAAGTTCTATTAAATCTGCGGGGTAGCGTTTTAGAGCTTTTAGGATTGGTACAAGGTAGGGAGCGGCGAGTTCTGAGTCTGCATAGCCAAGTTGTTCCATGCTTACTGCGCGAGGAAAGAGAACTACGTAGTTGTTTTCAACAACGCCGTTTGTGCGTGAGTTGAATGCACTACCCCAGAGCTGGACTTTTTTGCCTTTTGCCCTGAGGTATGGCACAACGGAGCGCAGGCTGTTGGCTATGCCGTTTATTTCGTCCAGATTGTCGGAGTAAAAAATTATGGAAATGTCTTCTGGGTTGCGTTTTTGTTTGGAGTAAAAACTGCGCAATTTCAAAATTTTTGGTATATTTGATATAAGCTGCCAGAACATTTTAATTAAAAGCAGGGTAGTACGCACATTTCCAGGACGGTAGTGCGTACCCTGTTTCATAGGTTTGAATACAGAGGTTATGGTTCGCCCTTCTATTTGCGGTCGTGTGTCGCCTCCGTTAGGCGGTTTGCGATGAGGAATCATTGGGAAGAAAGGTAGTAAATTATTTTCTATATTACTTCTACATGCTTGGACGAAGAAAGAAGACTGGTGCGCAAGTTATGCGCGATATTACGGAGAATATAACAACCCGTATAGGCAAACGTAGCTTGCCTATAGTGTTTTTTAGCAAAATAGGGATAGTTCTTTTTTCCATTTCAATACTAGTTGGGTTCTATGGCTTCGCTTCCAGAATGAGCGATATTTCAAAAAAAGAATATAATATAGAGAAACTTCAAAACGAGTACCAAGATATGAAAGCGGATTTGGAGAGAAAACAAATGCTAAAGCTGGCGCTTATAGACGACCCTTTGACTATAGAAGCCGTTGCCCGTAGATATGGGATGAGCAAAAAAGACGAAAAGATTTTTTATTTCGTGGATTAACCTTTTAAAACTGCAATCATGTCAAAAACCCCGCCTTGATTGGCGTTGATTTTTTTTGCCAAAAATTCAACAGCGTCTGCGGTGCCTTCTCCGTAAATCTCGCGGCCGCAAACATTATGGCGAAACTCAAAATGCACGGAATTGTCTGCGCTGTCAAGGGAATAGGTGTGAAACGCATGGCCGCCCAAATGCACTTTTGGCACAGCCATCTTGCTCATTTGCAAATCTTCGGTGCGAATCATTTCTATTTCCCCGCCTGCGGCACCCATGTCTTGGAAGCTCTTTACCAGCGCTTTTGCCGTGCCGCTGGTATCTGCTTTGGTTTTTTGATGGCTTTCCACAACATGCAAATTGTAGCTGCTGAATACGCCCGGAAAGCTTTTTGCAGTCCATTCAAGCATAGCCTGGAGTGCCACTATCTGCTTTGCCATGTTCGGAGCAATCACGCAAGGATGGTTAGCGTTTTTCACCAATGCCATCAAAGCTTCTCTGTCTCCGCCTGTGGTTCCCATTACAAATGGAATTTTATGCTTAACGTAAAACTGCGCATTGCCATTCACAGCGCTTGGATGAGTGTAGTCCACAGCGATTAAATCTGGATATTTTTTTAAAATGTCTTCGATTTTTTCATCCCTCTCAAAAGGCTTGAGCAAAGCGAAACCGTTAAACTCGGCAATATCTTCGCCGGTCAGCGAAAATGGGATAATGTTGAATTTTCTTTTCTCGCAAGCTGCAGCCACTATTTGCGCCATCTTGCCCGGCATTCCGCAAACCATAACGTTCATAAATTTTCCATCCATCCTACAACAACGTTGCTTTTTGTGAAAAAGTCTGTTGCTGCGTTTTGCACCGCTTTGCGGTTCACTTTTTCCAATGACTTAGCCCAATTCAAATATAAATTATACGAGCCATACATCTCAAACCATGCCAAATTCGTGGCCACTCCTGCCATATCCGTTAAGTTGCGAACCTGAGCGGCGTAAGCATTGTTTATCACCTTTTGAAATTCTCGCTCGTTCACCAATTCTTTTTTCAATTTTTCCAATTCTTCCCAAACAATAGCTTCTGCTTTTGCATGGCTCGCTCCTGGCTTCAAAGAAACAGAAACGCTGAATGTGGATACGGCTTTGTTTGGATTGTTGCTTGCGCTTGCGCTTGTGGCTAGTTTCTCTTCTTCAACGAGCCTCTTGTAAAGCCTTCCGCTGCGGCCGTTGAGAACGCCTTCCGCTATATCCAGAGCGTAAATTGCGGAGTCTTCTACGGAAGCGGTTTTAAAATACAAGTCAACGCTCGGAGTGGCATCGTTGCGGCGGACTATAAGCCGTTTTTCCCCGGCCTGCGCCGGTTCTTTTAAATGGATTTCCGGAAAAGGCTCGCCTGCGGGAATATTTCCGAAATAGTCGTGAATTTTTGGCAAAAGCGAGTCTGCGTAAAAATCGCCGGCAAAGACCAGAATTGCATTGCGAGGCTTGTAATATTTTCTGTAATGCTCTTCTGCCTGTTCCTGAGTCAGGTTTTCAATGGAAGATGCCCAGCCTATTGTTGGAATGCGGTAAGGATAAGCCTCGTAAATCATGCTTCTCAGCGTTTCTCTGTAGCGCCCGCGCGGAGGGTCTTCGTAGCGCATTCTTCGCTCTTCGCGAACAACATCGCGCTCGGCTTTAAAGTCTCGCAGAACCGAGTTTTGCATTCTATCCGCTTCAAGCCATAAGAAAAGCTCCACTTTGTTGCGAGGCAAGTTCACAAAATATGCGGTCATTAAATCCGTTGTAAAAGCGTTTAAATCCGTGCCCCCGGCTTCTTGGTATGCGCTCCACAACTCGTCCGGTTTCAGCTTTTCCGAGCCTTTGAACAGCATATGCTCCAACATATGAGCAAGCCCGGAGTTTCCCGGATTTTCATGAACCGAGCCTGTTAAGTAAAAAAGCCTGCAAGCTACGATTGGGGCCTGTTTGTTTTCATACAGCAGCACGGTCAAGCCGTTTGGCAAAACCTCTTTGCGAACCTTTATGTCTTGGGAAAAGGCGAGGGTAGCCAGCAGCAGCAATAATAATAAACGCATTTTATCTCCTGTGCATCGTCAAACTTTTTAATAAAAATGGCTGTACAAAGCAGAACAGCAGCATAGGCGGAATTGAGGCTATAACAGAAAAAGCCATCAAAAGCTCAGGGCGATTGGCCATCTGGCCTACAGCCAGCCTTATTCCAACGGGCAAAGTTGCAGTGCTGGAATCCGTTGAAAGAATCCATATAAATAGAATTTCATCCCATACAAAAAGGAAAATGTAAATTAAGCAAGTGGCGAGCGCAGGGAGAATAACAGGAACTATAATTTTCCAGAAAGTTTTCCACGGAGAACAGCCGTCCATCATGGCAGATTCTTCAAGGTTGGGAGGAATGGCCTTGAACATATCGTACATAAATTGAACTGTTAATGGCAAAAAGAATAACAGGTTTACAAATATTATGGCAGAGAAACTGTTGAACATATGAAAAGCTCTCATCTGCAAAATTATAAATATGACAAAAATAGGAATAAGGAATGGCAAGCTGGAAAGAACCTGAGAAGACAAAAGAATTTTTGTGAAATTAGATTTGCCAAAAAAATTGAGACGCGCTATGGCATAGCTAGGGAAAATGGCGAGAAAGGTACAGAGCAGGCTAACAGCTATGGCTATCAAAGCGGAGTTTTTGATAAACGATGCCAATGGCATGATTCTCATTATGTCTTGGTAATTGTTCCACTGAAAGGCTCTGCTGCCCTTAGGTATTTCGCTTGTCTTTATCAGTTCATTGGAATCATTGAGCATCTCAAGTTTTCCATCGCTATAGCCAAGCCATTTATATCCTTCTTCGTTTTCATAATAAGAGCTTATTATGGGAGACATGGAAATTTGCTCTTGAATTGGTTCGGTTTTAAAATTGCGGAAATCAAAGGTTATGCTTGCGCTTCCATAGCTTATGGCAATTTTCTCCTCGCCCAAAGTTTTTATGTACAGGTTTTGCTCGTCCAAATAAGGCAAATCATATTCGCCGAACATTATATTGTGAGTTATTTTTCCTGAATCAAATTGAATAATGCTAAACCCAACATCATGCGCAACCAATACTTCGTAGCTGGATATTTGAACAATGTTCTGAACAGAAGCGCTTGGCAGTCCTCTGGCTTCCGTTATCCATGAGAGCTCTTTTGTTTGCGTGTCGAAAATAGCGACTCCAGGGAAAAGATCTCCGCGAATGCCCATTATAATTTTATCGCCTGCCGCTAAAATGGAAAGTCCGGAATTCGCTACCTGGTTAACCCATATATTTTGCCAGGGAAAATACCTCAAGCGCGAAATTCTGTTGGGAAAAAGCTCGGACAGGCAAAAGCGAAACAGCAAATATTTTTCCTTGTCCGTGCGATTTGCAACTTTGAACAAACTGTATATTTGCGGATTAAGCCAACCGTTCCATTTTTCCCAATGCGAGAGAATAGTATTAAGCGCTCTGTTGTTCGGAGTTAAAATCCAGTTGAGCTGCCCTATAATTTCCTCCGACTGGTAAAATTTCAATCCGGTTATCGCTGAGATTGAAGGCGCAGTGCTGTCGCTTGGCAAGGCAGGTTCGTCGTTTAATTTGTCGGCTAGCCATATAAAGTGTTCGGGTAGAATATCGCCGGAAACATAGAATTTAAAATGGTCAAAATTTTCATAATTGTTTTTGAAAAAATTCCAATCGTATGAGTTTGCTTCTTTTTTGCCGTTCAAATCTATTTCAATAAGTCCTTTGTTTGCGCTAAATGCCCAAAGCCTTGTTCCCATTTGCGCATAAGTTGTTGCTACCGAATTCATGTCTGCTATTTTTTCGTCATTGTAATACACGTGTCCCAGAGATGTTGCAGCAACATTTTCTTTATAAAATGTGACTTTGTTGTTTCTTTTTTGAGGAAAAAAAGCGGATTGATTTATATCTTCGGCATTCAAAATGGAAAGCCATATTATAAACAAAATTGGTACTGCGCTTATCAATGCGAGAAGCCATGCAACAGCTATTTTTTTTAATCTGAATTCTCGCATATCAGATTCCCCTCTTTTTGTAATAATATAAAACAAAAATTCCTACAAACAGCATTAGCATTGTGGACAAACCTGCGCCTATTCCCAGATTCCAATATTGGAAAGATGTGCGGAAAATATAGGGAATTATCATGTCTGCACCCTTGCTGGGAATCATGGTTCCATTGCCGAACATCATAACTACTATGTTAAAATTGTAAACGTTTATTATGAAATTCTGAACCAGGACCGCCAGAAAAACGGGTCTGAGGATAGGGAATGTTATATATAAAAATTTATTGATTTTTTTTGCCCCATCCATAATTGCAGCCTGATATACATCGTTTTGAATTGAATGCAAGCCTGCCAAAAACAATAGCATGGCAAACGGCCAGTAATGCCATATTGCCGGAATGGCTACGACTAGCACGGAATATTCATTGTCAAGCCATCGAGGGATTATCAGTTGCCCAACTTCGTTGTAATTCCATTGCACGCCGAATATGCTTGAATAAAAATCCAAATTAAGCATGTCAAACAGCAAAAAGTTTACAACGCTGTTATCTTGCTGAAATATATAGCCAAAAAATATTCCTACCACATAGCTTGGAATGGACCATGAAAGCATTATCAACATTATAACCAGGCTCCTGCCTTTAAACGGTTCTCTTAAGCAAAGAGCGGCGAGCAACCCTATGGAAGTCACGCAGAACGTTGTGGCAATGGTGTATATTATGGAATTTCTAATGGCGTTTATAAAACCGTCTTGCATAACGGCTGCTGCGTAGTTGTCAAAGGCTACGAATAAATCAAACCATTGTTCTGGATTGTTCCCTATGTCGAACGCGCTTATCAATATATTGAAGAAAACAGGCAAAACCAGGAAAAACAGAAGGAGGATGCTCGCTGGCAATGCGAAAAATAATGCTATTCTGCTGTTCTGCTGTTTCATATTGGTTTCTCGTTTTGTCTTGCTGCTTTGCTTATAATATTGTTTATCTCTCTGTCTGCCGCTTGGAGTTCTGCGTCTATTTGAGCCGTTGGCCATTGCTTTCCTTCAGAGCCTGCTATAATATTGAATATATTGTTCAGTCTTTTTGTTAAAACATCGGTTTCTATTGCGCTCCAAAACGAAACTGCCGGATAGCTCACTCCGTTTTCAACTATTTTCTGAAATATCTTGCGATTTTTATTTTCCGAAAAATAAGGAAGATGATATGTTTCAGAAAGCGCTGGCAAAAAGCCGGATATTCTGGAGAACTGGAACTGAACATCGCTCTGAGCGGTTAAATATCTTAAAAGCGCAAGCGATTCTCTTTTGAGAGTTGTTGTGCTGAAAACCCCTAAATTCGAACCGCCCAGAAAATATTTTGCGGGGCTGCCTCTTCTTACGGTAGGGGGAGTTATGCAGCCATATTCCAGCGTAGCCACTGTATTTGAATTGCCTTGCAAAAAATTCTGGTTTTCGAGATACATGGATTTTGAAGTTGTTTCGCCTATGAATGCTATTCTTCCCTGGTCAAAATCGCTGCTCACGCCTGCAGTGGTTTTATCCAGATTTGAGTAATCGTTGAAGCCGTTTTTCACAAAATCCAAATAGAAATGAATTCCGTCGAGGGTTTGCGGGTTTAGCAAGTTGCTTTTTGTCAAGTCTTCGGTTAAAAAGGAACCTCCGGCGCTGAAAATCCATGAGGACAGATTGTGAACTATGTTCCAGTCGTTTTTGGCCGGATATGCCATGGGGTTTATAAATTTGCCGTTTATCGAGAGTTTAGCTCTTTTTACTCTTTGCAAAACATCAGCAAAGGCTTCTCTTGTTGTTATTGAATTAGGGTTTATGTTGAGAGAGTCCAAAACATCTTTGCGATAGTAAAATGGGCGCACATCCAAAAACCAGGGTAGCGATGTGGTGGTAGCGGAATTTCTCGGTTTCATTGTTTCTCTTGCGCTTGCCGTGAACAAGTCTGGGTCTCCCCAAATGTCAACAATAGAATCCAATGACATAAGCGCGCCTACGTCCGTGAGCGAGGCTGCCCATGTGGAAGGAACCTGGATTACATCCGGGCCTTTGCGAGTGGCTGCTGCAAGCACTATTTTTGAAAAACCGTTTCCCCAATCCAAAATGGTAACTTCAACTTTAATTCCAGGGTTTTCAACATGAAAGCCTTTCAGGATTTTATTCATGTCTTCCAAAGGACTTGGGCTATTGTTGAAAATCCACAAATGTATTATTTTTTCCGAATAAGTTTCTTCTTTGCAAGAACTGATGAGAAGCAACGGTAAAATCAGCAAAGAAAGAAACAAAATCCTAAATTTCATATGACAAACTTCCCATCTGCAAACAGGTGAATTCCGTTTTCTGCCAATTCTATATATACGGTTTCTCCAAGCTCGTAGCTTTCGCTGAGCGGCACCTCAACAGCCAGAGTTTGATGCTCGTGCGAAACATAAAGAATAGATTGCGAGCCCAGATATTCTTGCATTTCCACTACCATGGGAATAGTGTTGGGCTTTTCCTGAACTATTTTCAGGTTTTCTGCTCTTATGCCTATTTTTGCTTTTGGATATGAGTTTATTATTTCTCTAAAAATCTGCGGAATGCGTATAAAGCAGGAAGCATTTACCAAATGCAGCATTCGCTCGTTGTTTTCCAGCACGGTATCGAATTCTAGGAAGTTCATTTCCGGGTAGCTTATAAAGCGGGCCACGGTTTCGTTTACCGGTTTATTGTAAAGCTCGTGATTAGTGCCTATTTGCTGAATTTTTCCGTCTATCATGCAAACTATGCGATCGCCTAAAGTCATGGCTTCAGACGGGTTGCGAGTCGCGTATATAACGGTTGCTTGATGGTTTATGCAAAAACGCCTTATTGTGGATTGTATTTTTACTTTAAGCTGGGAGTCAAGTTCGGAAAGAGGTTCATCGAAAATCAAAACCTGAGGGCGTTTTACAAAGGCTCTGGCTATGGCCGCAAGTTGCCTTTGCGAGCCTGAGAGTTCCCTAGGTTTTATATCCATTATGCTTGATATGCCAACTAAGTCTGTTATTTCGGATATTCTGGCGTTTATGGTTTCTTTTGACAGGTTTGCCATTTTAAGCCCGAATTCAAGATTTTTCCTCACTGTGAGGTGGGGGTAGAGAGCTTGCGATTGAAAGACCATCGCTATTTTGTCGTATGTGGGGGAGAACTCATTCAGCGGTTTTCCGTTGAAATATACGGTTCCGGAATCTGGCTCGGTTAAACCGGCGATGATTCTGAGCATGCGGGTTTTTCCATTGTTTACAGGGCCTACCAAAGTCACAAACTCTCCAGCTTTTATTGTCAGGGATATGCCATCCACCGAAGACATTGCGCTTGCAAAGGTTTCTTTTTTGTAGTCTCTCCCTGATAGCGAGATTTGGTTTAGCGATATATCTACCATGGTGCTTAAATCTGCTCCTGATTTTCCATTTGGATGCTGCTAGGACTTTCCATATCAAATAATTTGCGAAGAGGCTCGAAATACACCTCGTTTTGTTCATTTTCTCTGTTTAGCTTTGAATAGTTAAGCGCAACAAGCATAATATCTGGGTTATTGTTTGCCATTTTTACAAATTCGCTGTAGGAAACGCCTTCTTCCGTTAAGTCCACAACATAGGTATCCCAATCCTCGTTTTCAGATGTTTCAATGGCTTTTTCTTCGCTGTCTGTTATGCGTATTGTGGCAAGCGGCAAAAGAAAAGCCAAGGTTTCTTCTACCATTTGCAGATTCTCCCTTTCTTTGACCCAAACCAAAATTCTGCGAGTTTTGTAATCGTAAACAGGCAGCGGCAGGTTTTTTTCCTCTTTGAAATCCTCATAATCATCATCCAAGAGGTCTTCTTCTTCGTCTTCCAATTTTACCATGCCTTTAATATACAAAATATTTTTCTACATTTCCCTCAAATGTCGGATTATTATGCTGGTAAGTACCCTCAGTCGGTAGATGCCGAGGTATGGCTTTTGGGTGGTATTTTGCAGGACCCGAAGTCTCTGGGCGAGGTTTCGCTCATTTTGAAGAGCGACTCGGAGTTTTTTCAGGAAAAAAACCAGGCTGTGTGGAATGCATTGCTAGCTTTGTATAAAGATGGCAAGCCGATAGACCCTTTTATAGTTAGCGATGTTTTGGATAAAGAGGGCAAGCTGGCGCAGGTGGGTGGCAAAGATTACATTTTTTCGCTTATGGAATCCGTTCCCAGCGCGGCAAATGTGGATTATTACGCTGGCATAATCCATGAAAAATACGTGTTGCGGAGCCTGATTTACGCTTGCGATGCGACAAAAAATGAGTCTTTGAATCCGGCAGCCATCACCGAAGAGGTCTTGCAGCTTGCGGAAAAGCGGATTTTTGACCTTGCAACCGATCAGGTAAAGGAAAATGCCTTGCTTGCGGGGGATGTTGCGCAGGATATTCTGAGCACGCTTTCATCTCGCAGCCATGGAGAGCTATCCGGCTGCCCTACGGGATTTACGGAAATCAACACTTTGACAAACGGTTTGCAAAAATCGGATTTAATCATTTTGGCGGCAAGACCTTCGATGGGAAAGACTGCTCTTGCAATAAACATTGCCATGAATGCTGCAGTGCACGGGAAAACAGTGCTGTTCTTCAGCCTTGAGATGAATGCCCAGCAGCTTGTGGAGAGAATATTGAGCTCTATGGCAGGGGTTAATTTGAGCGATTTGCGGCATGGAAGAATATATTCGGAAACTCCGAAAATTTTGCTCGCCAGGGCAAAGGAACTGGCTGAGAAACCGCTTTACATAGATGATTCGGTTGATGTTCGTGCTTTTGATTTGCTTTCAAAATGCAGGGTATTCAAGAGGAAGCACAACAACAATCTGGATTTGGTTGTGGTGGATTATCTGCAGATGATGAAGATTAGGGGGGATGCGGAAAACAGGGCGGTTGGCGTTGCGGAAAATTCCCGTATGCTAAAAATGCTTGCGAAGGAGCTTCAAGTTCCGGTTCTAGCTCTTGCCCAGTTGAACAGAAATGTGGAAAACCGCCCCGTATCCGGGGGTCGTCCGCAGCTTTCTGATTTGAGAGATTCGGGCTCCATAGAGCAGGATGCGGATATGGTTTGGTTTATTCATCGTCCGATAGTAGAAGAGAGAAAAAAGAAAAAGGGGGAGGAGTGGAATCCCACCATAGAGGCTCAGCGTCAAGCGTTTTTAATAGTTGCAAAGCATAGAAATGGCCCCACTGCGGAAATAGAGCTTGAATTCCACGGCGAAATTACTACATTCATGGATCATCTTAAGACGTATGCTTCGCCTCCGGACGAGTCGGGCAGTTTTAGCGGGGCTTACGATGGTTGAGATTTTGATATTATCTCCGATTCGCAACATGGGCAAAACGATTGTCGATGGCATTGCTGCTATAGGGGAAGTTGTGGTTCTTTTGTTTTCCACGATAAAGAGGCTTCCGTTTTTGCCCAGGGTTATGAATTTGACCATAAAGCAGATGGTTTCCATAGGAGTTTCGAGTTTGCCGCTTTTGTTTGTGACCTCTATTTTCACGGGCATGGTAGCGACTGTTCAGGCTCAGTTTCAGTTCAGGAATCTTGTTCCGGACAAGTTTGTTGGCACAGCGGCGTGCAAGATGATTTTGATTGAGCTTGGTCCTATTTTGACTGCTTTGGTTATGGCAGGTAGGGTGGGGAGTGCTCTTGCGGCTGAAATTGGCACGATGAAAGAGAAGGAGGAGTTGGCGGCTTACGAGGTTTTGGGTCTTGATCCTCTGCGTTATTTGGCATTGCCCAGATTTGTGGCCTTTTTTGTTATGTTGCCAGCTTTGAGCGTTATTTCAAATTGTTTGGCATTGATAGGCGGTTGGATTGTTTGCGTTTTGGCTTTGGACATTACGAGTTATACTTATTATACGGGTATGCAATATATGTTTGATATTAGGGATTTGCTTTCGGGCGTATTGAAGTCTTTTGTTTTTGGAACCTTGATTTTCCTTTTGGGTTATCACTGCGGATTGAAGGCAGGTTCGGGCGCAAAGGGCGTAGGCTTTGCAACGATGAACGTTGTGGTAGCATCTTGCGTATCGATTCTGATTTTCGATTTGATAGTCGCTATGCTGATATTTAATTGATGGGCAATGCGTTTTGCACCGCATCCCCAACGTTGTAAAACGTTTGTATGAGATTTGTATATTCCCAAAAATGACGCATTTTCGTAAAATTCTAGCCTTGCCCCTGTTACTCACTGCTTTTGCCCCCGCTGCGAACACCGTTGCTGTTTTGGAAATAGTTCCCAGCGGAGAAATGACCTTGAAGTTCTCCGAATACCGCCATTTGACGGATGAGCTTCGCACGAGGGCTCGAGAAGCATTGCCCGGCGGCTACACCATTCTCACCAGAGACAACATAATGTCTCTGCTGCCCCCGGACTCGGAAGAAGCGCAGTGCCTCGCCGAAGCATGCGCCGTTGAAATAGGCAGGGCAATTGGGGCGGAATATGTGACGCAGGGCTTGGTCGGCGAATTTGGCGGCATGCTGACTTTGACTGTTGAGCTTTACGAGTCCATAAGCGGAAATCTTCTGGGCAGTTTTGTTACTGAGAGCAAGGATGTGATGGGCTTGCTCAAGACGATTAGGGAAAAAGCCCCTGATTTGTTTGCCAGAATGCCAAAAAGCGTCTCTGGCGAAAAGCTTGCAATTGACTTCAAGCCTGGCGAGCAGCCTAAAAAGATTGACCCGCAAATTGGCGGAGTTGAAAAGAAAAGCAATGCCGGCTTTTGGGTGGCTCTTGCTCTTGACGCTCTGGGGGCCGGGCTTATCTATTACGGCTACGCGCAGAACAGCGAGGCTTCGGATAGGTTTGATGACTATATGGCTTTGGAGGCTTCTTCTTCGCAGTTTGGCGATTCGTGGAAGAAAGTTGAGGATGCCAGATTGGCAAGGAATATTTCTTATGTTGCTGGAGGCGTTTTCCTTGCTGCCGGGATAGGGGTTCATATATGGTTTTAGCCTTTGTTTTTGCGTTGCTGTTTGTTTTTGGCTGCACGGATTTTGAGCGTGCAAATCCGCATGACCCTGACGGGGTTAACTATGTTAAGACAGCCGGCGAAAGCAGCAGCTCGTTTGCCGCAGCCTCAAGCTCTTCCGGTGTTTTGGTTTGGTGCCGTGTTGGCGGATATTGCTTTGAGAATATTCACGCAGAAACTTGCTTGCATGAGCTTCATGGGTCGCTTGTGGCTAATTGCAATGCGAGCAGCAGTTCTTCGCCGGATGCAGCTTCGGGGTCTTCTTCTTCGGTGGAACTTGCAAGCAGTTCCAGCCAAGAGGTTTTGGTTTCGTGTCAAGTTGGGATTGATTGCATTCTAGAGATGCCTGATTATATGTGCGCAGCTTCTGGCTCTCCTGTTGAAACTTGCGAGGTTTCATCGTCTAGCGAGCCTCAAAGTTCATCAAGCGTTGATGTTGACAACAGCAGTTCTGTTGCTCCGTCTAGCTCAAGTGCACAAGTCAGCTCATCTAGTGTTGCTCCAAGCTCAAGCAGCCACGCAAACAGCAGCTCTGTTGCACCATCTAGCTCTTCCGAAACGCCAAGCTCGTCTAGCATCATTCAAAATGACAGCAGTTCTTCTGGTTGCACAGCAAGTAATAACACCGCAACGCAATATTGCTCAAATGGAGTTATGAAAACATACGGTTCTGTAATTCATGATGGGCAAACTTACAAAACAGTTGTCATAGGCACACAGACTTGGATGGCGGAGAATTTGAATTATGCAGCCGCAGGCAGCAAATGCGTTGGAGAATCTGGAGCATCTGGCAAATTAGTTGATAATGGCGGTCGTTGCGGTACTTATGGTCGCTTGTATAACTGGGCGACAGCCATGAACCTTGATTTAAACTGCAATACCAGCAGCGGTTGCGTGGTTCAGTCCAAGCACCATGGCATTTGCCCGATTGGCTCCTTTAATCCGTACGGAATAGGCAAAGAATCCCCTATTTTTCCTATCATTTTATAGAGCCTTTGGTATTTTTTTCCGTTTATTTCTATCGTTTTTGTGCTTCCTGCTGCTGTTAATGCACGTTTACCAGCTTTAATTTCTACACCAGGGCAAAGCTCATTTTTAAATTTTTCATT
>WQSA01000035.1 GCA_009788135.1 Candidatus Fibrimonadales bacterium | reverse complement strand
AATATTGACCAGCAAGACGAGATTGGAGTTGTGGCTAAATCGGTTGATCATTTCTTTGAGAAAATCCAGTCCATTATCAAAGGCTTGCTCGTGAACTCCGACACTTTGGCCGGAGCTTCCGAAGAGCTTTCCTCTGTAAGCAGGCAGCTCGCAAGCGGCGCAGAAGAAGTTGTAAACCAGAGCACTACCGTAGCCAGCACCACAGAGCAGATGGCTGTGAACATAAATGCAATGGCAAGCGGCGCAGAACAGGCAAGCGCAAACGCAAGCGAAGTTGCGAGCGCAGCAGAAGAGATGAGCACTAACATGAACACCATCGCAAGCGCAATTGAAGAGATGAGCGCAAGCATAGGCCAGATTGCTGGCAACACCGCAGAAGTGCGCAAAGTTGCAACAGAGGCAACAACGAAATCCGGAGAAGCAACCGATGTTATGAACAAGCTTGGGGTGGCGGCTAAGGAGATCGGCCAAGTAACCGATGTAATCAAGAGAATCGCAGACAAAACAAACCTTCTGGCATTGAACGCCACCATCGAAGCCGCGTCTGCAGGCGAGGCTGGCAAAGGGTTTGCAGTGGTGGCTGGAGAAATCAAGGAGCTTGCGAACCAGAGCGCTAAAAGTGCCGACGACATCGCTCGCCGCATAGAAGGCATCCAGAGCGGCACAAACGACGCCGTCACTGTTATTCGCGATGTCTCTGAGATAATCGTCAAAATCAACCAGTCCGTGGAAGCCATAGCTGGACACGTTGACCAGCAGACCAAGGCAAGCAACGAGATTGCGAGCAACGTAGCCCAGGCAAACACGGGCGCAAGGCGCGTGGCAGGTTCCATAGGCGAGGTAGCCAAGGGAGCCACCGATGTAAGCCGCAACGCCGGCGAAGCGGCAAAAGGCGCCACCCATGTGAGCGGCGGAGTTGTTGGCATGAGCTCTGCGGCCAAGGAAAGCGCTCAGGGAGCTTCGCAGGTAAACCAAAGCGCAGGAGATTTGGCGAAGATAGCAGGAGAGTTAAAGCATACCGTTGAACAATTTGAAGTTTAACTGATTTTATAATCGCAGGGATATATGGGGCAAGCTTGATTGCCCGTATCTCAAAGCGATAGCCCTTGAAAAAAATTTCTATATTTACCTCGTCTCCTAAAACAAAGAGGTTTATCATGAAAAACATAAAAATGGGCCCCAAATTGATTGCGTCCTATTTATTAATCACCATTATGGCAGTTGCAACCTGCATTTTTTTGCTTGTAGAACTGTCTGATGTCAACGATGGCACCACGNNTCTCTATGAGAAAGCTGTTGTGCCTCTCATAAACCTGTTAAATTCCGAGCGAATGACACAGGAAATTCGAATAGAGGTACGCAATGCGCTTCGGGCACGCTCCCATGAGGAATTCAGTAGCATAATTGCCACCAAGGATTCCTTAACAAGGGGATTGCATACTGTTTACGACACCGAGGCAAAGCGCACTATGACAGACGAAGCCCAAGCGGTAATAGCTAACTTCAAAAAAGCAGTAGATGAATTCTCATCTATGTTCAATCAATTCACAAAGGATATTGCAAGCCAGAAACCTGAAGACCGCGAAATCCCCCCAGAATTGACCGCTAAAATAATGGAGGTATCAAAATATGACGGCCAGTTTACGGGATATAAGGAAAAAGCCTCTTCTGAAATAAATGAAAGTGGCAATAGTACCTATAAAACAGCTACTACAATCAGCATAATAATTCTTGTAATCATGGTTGCGCTATCCATCTCAATCGGTCTTTTCATGACCTTCTCCATCACAGGCCCCCTTAACAAGGTCGTTGAGATATTGAAGAAGGGCGAAGACGGCGATATGCGTGTCCGTTCAAACATTGANCAGCAAGACGAGATTGGAGTTGTGGCTAAATCGGTTGATCATTTCTTTGAGAAGATCCAGTCCATTATCAAAGGCTTGCTCATGAACTCCGATACTTTGGCCGGAGCTTCCGAAGAGCTTTCCTCTGTAAGCCGGCAGCTTGCAAGCGGCGCAGAAGAGGTTGTAAACCAGAGCAACACCGTAGCCAGCACAACAGAACAGATGGCTGTGAACATAAACGCAATGGCAAGCGGCGCAGAACAGGCGAGCGCAAACGCAAGCGAAGTTGCAAGCGCAGCAGAAGAGATGAGCACGAACATGAACACCATCGCAAGCGCAATTGAAGAGATGAGCGCAAGCATAGGTCAGATTGCAGGCAACACAACAGAAGTGCGCAAGGTTGCAACAGAGGCAACAACGAAATCCGGAGAAGCAACCGGCGTTATGAACAAGCTTGGGGTGGCGGCTAAGGAGATCGGCCAGGTAACCAATGTAATCAAGGCAATCGCAGACAAAACAAATCTTTTGGCGTTGAACGCCACCATCGAAGCCGCGTCTGCAGGCGAGGCTGGCAAAGGGTTTGCAGTGGTGGCTGGAGAAATTAAGGAGCTTGCCAACCAGAGCGCGCAAAGTGCCGACGATATCGCTCGCCGCATAGAAGGCATCCAGAGCGGCACGAACGACGCCGTCACCGTTATTCACGATGTCTCTGAGATAATCGTCAAAATCAACCAATCCGTTGAAGCTATCGCTGGCCACGTTGACCAGCAGACCAAGGCAAGCAACGAGATTGCTAGCAACGTAGCCCAGGCAAACACGGGCGCAAGGCGCGTGGCAGGTTCCATAGGCGAAGTAGCCAAAGGAGCAACCGATGTAAGCCGCAATGCAGGCGAAGCAGCAAAAGGAGCAACCAATGTAAGCAGCAATATTACAGGCATGAGCTCTGCGGCAAAGGAAAGCTCTCAGGGTGCATCGCAGGTAAATCAGAGTGCAGATGATTTGGCAAAAATTGCCAGTGAGTTGAAGCATACTGTAAGCCAGTTTAAAGTTTAAATAACGACCATTCCAGCTTGGACTACTCCAAGCTGGAATGATATTTTTCAATCTTTTTTCATAAAAAAATTGACAACTTGAAGAAAAATTCCTATATTATTAAAGTCATCAATTCCACCTAAGAGGCAAATTATGAAAAACATTAAAATGGGCCCCAAGCTGATAGCGTCCTATTTAATGATCACATTTATGGCAGTATGCACTTGCATATTTTTGCTTTATGAGTTATCCCTTACCAACAAAGGTACAACCGAACTTTTCGCCAATGGCGTTAAGCCATTGGTGAACTTGATGAATGCCGAGAGGATTGTGCAACAGACGCGTATGGAGCTTCGCAATGTGCTTTTAGCTGAAACACCCGAAGAACGCACTAAAATTAAAAAAGTAAAGGATTCTCTTGTCAATGCAATGTATGGAGTTTATGCCGAAGAAGAAAAAAACGCAACCAAAGAAGCAAAAGTATACATCAATAAAGTTAAAGATGCCTTAAAAAAGTACTCGGAAGGAGCCGACAAATTCATTGATGATGTAAATGCTGGAAGGGCATATGCCATTCCGCCNGATTTGACANCCAAAGTATTGGAAGTTAACGAACATGATGCCGCATATACGGAATACAAGGAGCTAGGCGCAGAAAAAATAAGCGATGCTTGCGATAAATCTTATGAGTCGGCAGTAGCTCTTAGCATTGGGATTTTAATAATCATGATTGTCGCATCTGTTCTCGTAGGTATATATATGACATTTTCCATTACAAAGCCTTTAAAGCTTGTTGTTAATGATATGAAAGAGATGGAAGGTGGCGATTTGACTATAAATCTGAATTTTGACCGTAAAGATGAAATGGGAGAACTTGGCAATGCGCAGGATAATTTGGCAGGTAAATTCAGAAGCATCATGAAAAACCTGCACATAAACTCCGACACTTTGGCCGGAGCTTCCGAAGAGCTTTCCTCTGTAAGCAGGCAGCTCGCAAGCGGCGCAGAAGAGGTTGTAAACCAGAGCACTACCGTAGCCAGCACCACAGAGCAGATGGCTGTGAACATAAACGCAATGGCAAGCGGCGCAGAACAGGCGAGCGCAAACGCAAGCGAAGTTGCGAGCGCAGCAGAAGAGATGAGCGCGAACATGAACACAATCGCGAGCGCGATTGAAGAGATGAGCGCAAGCATAGGCCAGATTGCCGGCAACACCGCAGAAGTGCGCAAGGTTGCAACAGAGGCAACAGCGAAATCCGGAGAAGCAACCGGCGTTATGAACAAGCTTGGACTTGCAGCTAAAGAGATTGGCCAGGTGACCGATGTAATCAAGAGAATTGCAGACAAAACAAACCTCCTTGCATTGAACGCCACCATCGAAGCCGCGTCTGCAGGCGAGGCAGGCAAAGGGTTTGCAGTGGTGGCTGGGGAAATCAAGGAGCTTGCGAACCAGAGCGCTAAAAGTGCAGACGACATTGCTCACCGCATAGAAGGCATCCAGAGCGGCACAAACGATGCAGTAACTGTTATTCGCGATGTCTCTGAGATAATCGTCAAAATCAACCAGTCCGTGGAAGCCATAGTCGGGCACGTTGACCAGCAGACCAAGGCGAGCAACGAGATTGCGAACAACGTAGCCCAGGCGAATACGGGCGCAAGGCGCGTNGCNGGNTCCATAGGCGAGGTAGCCAAGGGAGCCACCGATGTAAGCCGCAACGCAGGCGAAGCGGCAAAAGGNGCGACCCATGTTAGCAGCAACGTTACTGGCATGAGCTCTGCGGCCAAGGAAAGCTCTCAGGGTGCTGCTCAGGTAAACCAAAGCGCAGGAGATTTGGCAAGAATTGCTAGCGAAATGAAACATACGGTTAATCAGTTTAAAGTTTAAGCAGGTGCTTAATGTACCTGCGGGACTAGGGATTGGGGCCCTAGTCCCAATTTTTTTATATTTTATGGACATCATTCAAAAATCAGGGGGAGGTGGATGAAAAACATCAAAATGGGGCCGAAATTAATCACGTCCTATATGCTTATCGCATTTATGACACTAGGTACTTGCATATTCTTGCTGGGCGAGCTGTCAGAAGTCAATGATGGCACAACGGAGCTTTANGAAGAAGCNGTGCTGTCTATTATAAATTTGCTCAATTCCGAGCGAATTATACAGGAGTTGCGCATAGAAAATCGCAATGCGCTTCAAGCAGANACTCCGGAAGAAAGAAGTGTAATCCAGCGACGAAAGGATTCGCTTGTAACCGAGATGCGCAATGTTTATGCCAAAGAAGAAAAAATAACGCTGACCGATGAGGCCAAAGATATTGCGGCAAATGTCAAAAGATATTTGGACGAATACTCGGAAAGATTCGACGTATATATTGACGACCTGAACCATGGAGCAGAGCGTGTTATTCCGCAGGAATTGACAGCCAGCAGAGAAATGGTTTCCAAGTATGACGAGCAATTTACGCTCTTAAAGGAAAAGAAGGCGGCAAATATAAATTCCGTTAGCAACAATGTTTACGGAAATGCGAGGAAAATTAGCATAGCCATTATGGTTGTTATGATAATTATATCTATCGGCATAGGCTTTATTATGACCTTCTCCATAACAGGGCCTCTGAACAAGGTTGTTGAAACTTTGAAGAAGGGCGAAGACGGGGATATGCGCGCCCGTGCAGAAGTTGAGCAGCAAGACGAAATTGGAATTGTGTCTTATTCTGTTAACCATTTCTTTGAAAAAATTCAGGGCATTTTGAAAGGTATGCTCATGAATTCAGACACTTTGGCCGGAGCTTCAGAGGAGCTATCTTCCGTTAGTCGCCAGCTTGCAAGCGGCGCAGAAGAAGTAGTTAACCAGAGCACCACGATAGCCAGCACCACAGAGCAGATGGCGGTGAACATCAGTGCAATGGCAAGCGGCTCAGAGCAGGCGAGCGCAAACGCAAGCGAAGTTGCGAGCGCAGCAGAAGAGATGAGTGCAAACATGAACACCATCGCAAGCGCGATTGAACAGATGAGCGCAAGCATAAGCCAGATTGCCAGCAATACCAGCGAAGTGCGCAAAGTAGCAACAGACGCAACAACGAAATCCGGAGAAGCAACCGGCGTTATGAACAAGCTTGGGCTTGCAGCTAAAGAGATTGGCCAGGTGACCGATGTAATCAAGAGAATCGCAGACAAAACAAACCTCCTTGCATTGAACGCCACCATCGAAGCCGCGTCTGCAGGCGAGGCTGGCAAAGGATTTGCAGTGGTGGCTGGCGAAATCAAGGAGCTTGCCAACCAGAGCGCTAAAAGTGCAGACGACATTGCCCGCCGCATAGAAGGCATCCAGAGCGGAACAAACGACGCCGTAACTGTTATTCGCGATGTCTCTGAGATAATCGTCAAAATCAACCAGTCCGTGGAGGCCATAGTCGGGCACGTTGACCAGCAGACCAAAGCTAGCAACGAGATTGCGAGCAACGTAGCCCAGGCGAACACGGGTGCGAAGCGCGTGGCAAGTTCCATAGGCGAGGTAGCCAAGGGAGCCACCGATGTAAGCCGCAACGCCGGCGAAGCGGCAAAAGGAGCAACCAATGTTAGCAGCAATGTTACAAGTATGAGCTCTGCGGCCAAGGAAAGCGCTCAGGGTGCTGCTCAGGTAAATCAGAGTGCAGGAGACTTGGCGAGGATTGCAGGAGAGCTAAAGCATACCGTTGAACAGTTCAAAGTGTGAGCATCAGACTTTTTCTAAATTCAAGTCAATGCATCCAATAAGTTTAGACTTGCAAGAGCAAATCCAAACAATGATCTCAAAATCCAAAAGCAACATCTCATCGTTTGCTTTTGGAAATCTTTATCTATTTCGCAAAAAATACGATTTTAAAATATCTATTTCGGAAACGACTTTAATTACAGCAGGAATAGACGGCAAAGGAAGAACCTTTTTTTCAATATTCGGCGAGCTTCCGCCAAAAGAAAAGATAGATGAATTGCTGGAAAAATACAAGTTTTGGAAAGGCATATCGGAAGAACAAGCAAAAACGTTAAATGCAACCGAAGACCGCGACAATTTTGAATATCTTTATTTGCGAACAGATTTGGCAGAATTGCCTGGCAAGAATTTTCAAAAGAAGAGAAATTTGGTAAACGCTTTTATAAAAGCACATCCGCATAGAGAAACAAAAATTCTGGACAAGAATACCATAAAAGATGCCATGCTTGTTTTGAACGAGTGGGGCAAACGTGCTGATTACGATGCTGCAAAAGAAGGTTTGGAGCTGCATGAAGTTTTGGGTTTCAGCGGTTTGGTTTTTTATGTGGATGGAAACCCGGTTGGCTATTGCCAGGGCGAGGTTCTGGCAGACGGAGAGAGTTTCGCTGTGCATTTTGAAAAAGCCTTGGATAAATACAAAGGCGTTTACCAATATATAAACCAGGAATTTGCGAAAACAATTCCTGAGAATATAATTTACATAAACAGAGAGCAAGATTTAGGAGACGAAGGCTTGCGCCAAGCCAAGCTAACCTACCGCCCTTTTGGTTTTGTCAAGCTCTTTTCAATCAAAGTTTCCACCAAAGCTACATAGTCCAAGCCTATGTGCTTTGCTTGTTGGGGAACAAAAGATGTTGGAGTCATGCCTGGAAGCGTATTGGTTTCCAGCACAAAAATCTTGTCATCTTTGTTTATAATCATATCCGTGCGGCTGTAAACTTCGCAGCCAAGAGCAACGTGAGCCCTGTGAGCAAAAGATTGAATTTCCATCAGTAGCTCCGCAGAAAATTCTGCGGGGGTTACTTCTACGACTTCGCCATTGTATTTTGCTTCATAATCAAAAAAATCTCTGGTAGTCATTTTAATTTCCGTTGGCGGCAGCGGCGTGCAGCCTTCTATGTAAGTGCAAGTAGTCTCTCTGCCTGGTATGAATTGCTCCACCAAAAGCTCGCTGCTTTTTACAAAAAGCTTTTCGCAAAGCGAGCCAGCTTCTTCAATGTCTCTTGCAAATCCCATATCCAAAGAAGAACCGCCAAGCGGATCTTTAATCACAAGAATAGAACCTAAATTGTCAAATGCTTCTTCCAGCACTTCTTGCGAAAAATTTGTCCTATGCCAAATTCTAAAATTCGCAGTTGGAATTGAGTTTGCCTTGTAAATTTCCTTGCTCTTAATCTTGTCCATAGCGAGCGCGCTGGCAAGCATTCCGCTGCCCGTATATGGAATTCCAGCATAATCCAGTATAGCTTGAAGATGTCCGTCTTCGCCAAAGCGGCCGTGCATAGCCAAAAACGCTATGTCCATCGGTTTGAGTTCTTCCAGCGATGGGCGCATTTCTTTTCGCATTCCATTTTCTGCGCCGCTGAAAAAATTCACGCTGAAATTTTGGCTCTGATAGGGGCTAAGCGGTTTGCTTCCCCAAGTCCAAAGACCATCCTGCGCTATAAGCACTGGATGCACCGCGTATTTGCTAACGTCCAAAGCTCTGACTACTCCGGTTCCGCTTACAAGAGAAACCTGGTGTTCAGCGCTGGGACCGCCCATAAAAACATAGACTGTTTTTTTCATATTAAATCTCCTTGTACCATTCAAAAGGGTTTAAAACTCTATATCTAACGCCGCTGATATTCTTTTCTCCGCTTGGCGTTATTTTTCCTGCCACAATATGCACATGAGGTCCTGTAGTGTGTCCGCTGGTTCCAACGGAAGCTATGGGATCTCCTTCCATTACAGATTGTCCGCTTAAATAAAAACGCTGATCGCAATGCATAAAAACAAGCAAGTCTTTTTCTCTGGCAATCGCTATCATAAGTCCGCCTCGCTCGTCTTCCGCTGTCCATGCCACTCCGCTGAAAGGAGACAGAATTCTAGTTCCTTTGCGCCCTGCAACATCCACGCCATCGTGCCGCCGCATATTTGCAGTTTGCGTTGGGTTATAAAGCTCTGTTATATATGCAAGGCTATCGTTCAAAAGCCCTGTGAAAAAAATCCATGCAGGTTGCATAGCTTTATGGCGAGGGTTATTGAATGTCGGCAATTTCAATCGCAAAGTATCGCCAGCTTTTATCTTGCTTTCCAAAGACAATTCGTTGTCTTTCAAATATTGCTTAACCATAGCTTCCGTGCTAACAAGGGAATTATATTTTCCAATGGCAAAGCGCGCTATTTGCATTAAAGATTCGCCTTCTTTGAAAATGTGAACTATATCGCCCTTTTCAGAATATTTAAGAACATCGTTTGCAATATTTCGCAAACCGTTTATTTGCCCTTCGGGTACGCTCGCTATGAAAAACGGCAGAGCGCAGAGCAGCAGAACAAAAATCCATGAATATTTTGCCGCCAAAAAAAGAGGCGTTTGGGGAATATTTATTTCTGCAATTTTCAAGCGAAGCAAGTTCTCTATATCGGTGTCTGCAGAATTGAAAACCGCAACGCAAGATTTTTCGATATTATCAAGATATTCATTTTTTTCTTCGGGAAGAATCACGGCTATGCGCGCAAAATCCCTTTTTAATTTATTTATATTCGCATAGCAGTTGAACCACTTTTCTTTTTCTGTTGGGAATTCAAAATTTGGCGTGCTTTGAATTTTTTGCCACCCATCACCGAAAGGGACTGCTGCAATATTGTTAAAAGTATTTCGCTCAAACAACTCTCTATTGGTCAGCTCTATTAAAAGACCCTTTTTATCGCTTTGCAATGCAGGCAATTTTGCAACTCCACGCAATCCAAAAAAACACGCTTTGTCCAAAATAGTTTCAAGCGTAGCTTTTCGCATGGCAACCTTTTAGGCTATAGCTTTGGACTTGGGGTGTACAAAAGCTGGCGGAGGAAGCTCTAGCAAGCGGTTAAGCTGCGCTGTGGCCTCTTCTGCGTTGATATTGTTTGAAATCAGAAACTCCTTGCCTTTCATGGCCCCGCGGCCTTTGAATTCCGTATCATGTGCATTTGCAACAAAAGCAAGGTTGCATTGCTCCAACAGCGGCAACAACCCAAAATAACGGAACATGCTGAAATTCTTCTGCCATGTGCTCCGTTCAATTATAATGCTGGAGATATTTTCAGGCAGTTTTCCAGACTCCAAGAACTCAGAGGCAGTCATGGTGATTATTTTATGGTTCTGGATTTCTCCATTGACCAAAACGCTAGATACTTTCTTCTGAAAGTAAGGATCGCAAATAAAAGCAAAAGTCATAGTGATGGTAATATAGAAAATCTCATTTTGTTTTCCAATGCCAAATAACGCTTTTGCCCAATGGTATTTCCAAAAGACAATCTGAAAATTGCCCAAAAGACCACTAATGCCAGGTCTTCTTTTTCAATCAGCCTTTTTATAGTTCTGTTAAAATGAGCAATGCCCAGAATATCGGCAAAACGAGTAAAAACAGCAGTTTCGGAAAATTTGCGGTTATAAATTTTGTCGCAGTAAAAAGCGAGGGCGTATAGCCTGAGCGATATTTCCTTTTCGGGGGCGTTCAATTCGCAAAGATTGTCTTCGCAAATCAAAAAGAGCTTATCTATATTGATATACCTGCAAGCCGCCATGGCTTCCAATATGACCATGTTCCATTTAAGCTCTTTTTGCATTTAATCCCTCAAGCATATTTTTTATAGCCCTGCCCCTGTGGCTCAAGGCGTTTTTCTCTTCTTCGTTCATTTCGCCAAAGCCTTGGGTATAGCCTTCCGGCAAAAAGACCGGGTCGTAGCCAAAGCCGCCAGTACCTCTGGGTTCTGGCAAAATGCAACCATTGCAGATTCCTTCAAAAAATTCGGGCTCGCATCCCGGCTTAATCAGGCAAAGGCAGCAAACAAATCTGGCGTTTCTATTGGTTTTTCCTTCCATTTCGCCGAGCAATTTCATATAGCGATCTTTGCCGGAAGCATTTTCGCCTGCATAGCGAGCGGAAAAAACTCCGGGCCTGCCTCCCAAGGCTTCTACCTCCAGCCCTGAGTCGTCTGCTATAACCCAATAATCCTTGTATTTTGGAGCCACGTATTCAAAAACGGCTTTTGCTTTAAGCTCGGCGTTCCCCTTGAATGTTTGGGCAGTTTCTTCAATTTCTTCGGTAAAACCTATATCTTTTAATGTTAAAAAGGAAAATGCGCCATCTTTTAGAATAGCGCAAAATTCATTGACCTTACCGGCATTTCCGGTGGCTATAACCACAGCTTGCGGCACAAAAGCCTCAAACTAGCGAAGTTTCTTCTTATGTCTATCGCGACGTCTGCGTTTTTTGCGCTTGTGCGTTGCGATTTTCCTTTTTTTTCTCTTTCTTCCGCAGGGCATTAAACTCTCCGTTTGTGTGTTGGAGAGGTAAATATAGAAAAATTTTGCCGGGTTGTCAAGAAGTTTCTTTTGTTAAAACAAAAATGCGTTAAAAATGCAAAAATGGGTTTTCTACATTCATCCGTATGCCTAAGCATAATAAAGGCTTTGTTTTTTTTAATGATATTTTGGCGGGTGAGCTTTGCAGGTTGCCTGAGGGTTATAGTTTTAAGTATGCAGAAAGTTATTTGGCAAAAGAAGATTTGCCGCAAATAGCATATTCTTTTCCAAAGCAAAAAGAAGCGTTTTTATCCGAAATTTTTTTTCCATTTTTTTACGGAATGCTCTCCGAAGGCTCAAATAGGGAAATTTGAAGATAGTTATTCAACAGATATTTTTGAGAAATTGGGATTTTTCAGTTACAGGGATTTTTTTGAGTTTGGCGAGAAAATAGGCTTGGATTCCGGAATTTCCGATGATTTTTTGAAAGGAATTCAAAGCAAGCTTGAAAAGATATATAAACTTTTGGAAGGTTCCGATTTGAGCAGAGATGCTGTTGCCATAGGGCGTATTAATGAACTTTTTTTCTAAAAAAATGAAATTTCTTGCATTTTGCAAACATATGTTGACACTTTTTGGGAAAAAACTTATTATATTCGCTCAATGGAAAATCTTAATAGCCAATTCAATAATGAATTGCAACAACAAATTGAGGGAACTTTACCCAAAGAGCACATCTATAATCTAGGTTATCCTGGAGAAATTCTATTGTCTGCAGGCATAGAAAATTTGCCAATTGAGTTAAGTGCAGCAAGATTGGCATTGAAAGCTAGTAAAGAGTATGAAAGTGGTCATCCGTTTGATTTATCGGATATAAAAAACTTGCCAGATGCAATAAATAACCCCATTGCTGTTTTTAATAGCACAAAAAAGGATAATGCAAAGATAATTCTTACAGAATTAAAAGATAAGAATGGACATAGTTTTATTGTTATCATAAAAATTCGCAAAGGTGCTAAAAACAGGAAAGTTGGCTTGGACAGAAATTCTATTGTCAGTATATTTCCAAAAGATCAAGTTGCCGATTTGATTAACTGGTTAAAAAGCGGAAATAAACTTACAGCTTGGCTGGATAGAGAAAAAGCCCTTTGCTTTGTGTCGTCCCAATCATCCGACGTGATTGCAGGAGGGCACAAAGAGGGCTCAATTATAAATATAGTAAATAATTTTGAAAATGTCAAATAAAAAGCATATAATTATACTCCAAGATGGAATATCTCTTCAAAAATGCATTTTTCTTGCGAAAATGTTTCTATATTCCCTAAATGCACCGCCTATTCCTAATCGATTCCTCTGCGCTCGCTTTTCGCATGTTTTACGCTTATGCCAGAAACCCTTTGAGGAATGGGCAGGGGCAGTTGGTTTCGCTTTTGCATGGTTATTGGGGGTCGATTTTGCGGATAATCAAAACGCATAAACCGGAATATTTCGCTATAGTCAAAGATGTTGCCAGAAAAAATTTCAGACACGATATTTACACCGAATATAAAGCTACCAGAAGCCCGATGCCGCCCGAGATGGCTGAACAAATGCCATCGCTCAACGAAAGCTTGGAAAAAAGCGGAATTCCTATTCTCGCTCGCGAAGGATTTGAAGCAGACGATATAATGGCCGCCGTTGCAAAACAAGCCGCTGAAAAANATTGCTCCGTGTTTCTGGTTACAAAAGATAANGATATGGCGCAAATTGTCAACGACAAAATTCGCATATACCAAATTGAAAAAGGCGCAAAAGGAATAGAAATCGGAGCGCAACAGGTAAAAGAAAAATTCGGAGTTAACCCGGAGCAAATGAGAGACTACCTCTCTCTCGTAGGCGATGATTCCGACAACATTCCAGGCGTTGCGAAAATAGGTCCGAAAAGCGCTGTGGAACTCCTCTCAAAATACGGCACTCTGGAAAATATCTATGCAAACCTGGCAACGATACCAAAAGCAAAACAGGCCATTTTGGAAGCTGGCAAAGAAAACGCTTTTTTGAGCAGAGAATTGGTGACCCTGCGAAGCGATGTTGATTTTGGCTACACGCTGGAAAACTTGAAATACGAAGGCTTGAAAAGAGATGAATTATATAAACTGTTTAAACAATATGAAATTCCGAGCCTGATTACGCTCCTGCCAAACGTGGAAGAAGTTCCATCGCTTTTTTCTATGCTTCCCGCACAGGCACAAGAATCAAAAATTTTGGTAGATACCGTAGAAGCTGNGCAAAAAATGGAAGAAGACTTGAGGGATGCAAAAATTTTGGCTTTTGCAATTTTTAANGGAACTATTTCCGTAAGCAAAAATGAAAAAGAATTCTATGAAATCGCACGTGATATTACGCTTCACAAAGAGTTTTTTGAAAATGAAAATCTGGAATTGATTTTTTACAATGCAAAATCTGTTTTTCACGCTTTGGATATTTTTCCAAAGGGAAANTTTTGGGATGCCCTGCTCGCTCAATGGCTTTTGAGACCNAGCGCTCATCATAGAAGTTTGCCNGAAAACGCCGCAGAGCTTTTTGCAAANTGGGATATGGCAAAAGAGGAATTGAAAAAGAAAAACCTGTTTGAATTTTTTGAAAACAAAGAAATGCCTTTGATAAAAGTTCTTTACAAAATGGAATTGGAAGGCATTGCAATAGATACAGTTGCTCTTGCAAGTCTCAATTCCGAGCTTCAAAGAAAAGTGGCAGACTTTGAATCGCAAATATTTGAAATTGCAGAAGAGAATTTCAATCTATCTTCTCCAAAACAGCTCTCGCATATTTTGTACGACAAACTGAAACTTCCTGTGCTAAAAAAGAATGTAAGCGGTCCGAGCACAGATGCAGAAACCCTGGAAATGCTTTTGGAACAAAGCGAACATCCGATTTTGGAACCTATAAAAAACTGGCGCGAATTTCAAAAACTGCAGAGCACCTACACAGAAGCTTTGCCAAAATTGCTCTCTCCAAAAACCTACCGCCTTCATACCACATTTTTGCCCTGGGGCACAGCGACTGGCAGACTTTCCAGCGTGAATCCGAATTTGCAAAACATTCCTGTGCGCAGCGAGGAAGGCAGGAGAATAAGAACCGCTTTTGTGCCAAGCCAGGAAAACTGGAAAATAATCTCCGTTGACTATTCTCAAATAGAACTCAGAATGCTTGCGCACCTGAGCGGAGACTCTGTGCTTTCAAATGCGTTTTTGCAGGGAATGGATATTCACGGAGCAACGGCGGAAAAAATCGGTTGCCCGCGAGCTGCCGCTAAAATAGTAAACTTTGGCGTGATTTACGGAATGAGCGCATTCAGGCTCGCGAAGGATTTGTATATCGCGCGTTCCAAAGCGGTTGAATTTATAAACGGATATTTTAATTTATACAGCAAAGTTAAAACTTATTTTGAAGAAGTTGTTAGCGAGGCGAAAAAAAGCGGATATGTGGAAACAATCGCAAAGCGACGTCGCTATTTGCCGGAGCTGCAAGCGAGCGATCATCAGGAGCGAGCGATGGCAGAGCGCATGGCTATGAACAGCCCAATTCAGGGCAGCGCGGCAGACTTGATTATGGAAGCGATGCTCAGGCTGCACACGAAAATTGAGAACGAAAATTTGCCGCTCAAAATGCTTTTGCAGGTTCACGATGAACTTGTGTTTGAATGTCCAAAAGAAAATGCAGAAGAATTTTCGCAAATGATTAAATATGAAATGGAAAACGCCTGGCCGCTCTCCGTTCCTATTTTAGCAAACGTTGGCGTTGGGGATAACTGGCTGGAAGCGCATTAGTTAATGAATAATAAAGAATCTCTAATAAATTTCTACATTATATATAAATTAACCCTATATTAGTGCTAAATTAGCATTAAAGGAGATGTAAATGAGCAAAACAACGAGTATTGCGTTAAGGTTGGATATGAACCTTAAAGAGCAGGCTTCAGCTATTGTTGAGGCTTTGGGTATGGATTTGACAACGGCGATTCGCCTGTATTTGACTCAACTTGTTTTTCGTAAGGGCATACCGTTTCCCGTTGCTTTGGTGGAAAGTGAGAGCGTTCCGAATGAGGAGACTGTTGAAGCGTTTAAGTGGACGGAGAATTATATTAAGTCGGGGAAGAAAAAGGGGTTTAAAAAAGCCTGATTTTTTATTGCTGTATAAGATTTGGGAAGGGGAGTTAATTTTACAGAGAGTTGGGTCGTATGATGAGCTGTTTGGGTAGAGGGACTTAAAAGGCTGATATGGAAAGCCATAGTTTTCTTCTATGGCTTTAAAAGAGCTCTTACGGCTCATCCTCTTCCTGAGTTTCCACAGGCACATCAGATTGAACTTGTTTGCTTTCGCTGAATACACCGTTGCTGAAATGAAAATTCATTTCTGGTCCAACAGCGTCGTCTATGGCTCTGGGGTTTTTGCCGTCAAAGTATATTTGGCTACCAAAACCATTGACTGGTGCATATCCTTGCTCTTGTATAAACT
>WQSA01000034.1 GCA_009788135.1 Candidatus Fibrimonadales bacterium | reverse complement strand
TTGTCTGCCAACTGTTCCGCTAAAATGGCATCTAGCTGAGAGGCTGCAGGCGCAGGTTCGGGGGCTGGTTTAGGCTCTGGCTCCGGTGCTGGCTCTGGCGCAGAAGCCTGGGCTAGAAGAGCATCCATGTCGCCAGTATAGTCGGGAACATCCGCTTTGTCTGCCAACTGTTCCGCTAAAATAGCATCTAATTGAGGTGCAGCTGCAGGCGCAGGTTCGGGAACTGGCTCGGAAGCGGGCTTCGGTTCTGGTGCTGGCTCAGGCGCAGAGGCCTGCGCTAGAAGAGCATCCATGTCGCCGGTAAAGTCTGGAACATCCGCTTTGTCTGCCAACTGTTCCGCTAAAATGGCATCTAGCTGTGGAGCTGCAGGCTCAGGTTCAGGTTCAGGAGCGGGAGCAGGTTCGGGCTCAGGTTCAGGCTCAGGCTCGGCGGCCTTATCAAGAAGGGCATTTATATCGGAAGTAGATTCGGTAGAATCTGTAGAGTCAGGAAATTCCATTTTTTCAGCTAATAACGGTTCTTCCAATACATCTGTTGATTGTTCAGAAGCCGCTGGTGGAGGCTCTTTATCGAAAATAGAAGTTGCTTCCGGCAAAGTTGGCAATGGCAATGGCTCAGCCGATTGAATGGCCGCTGGTTGTGCCGCTGGAAGTCTTTTAACAGCTTGAATTATATTGTCAACTGCTTTAAGAAGTTGTTTTTCTATATCATGTTCTAGCATTTCTTCTTCCTCAACAATGCTGTCCAGCGCAGCAGCAAGCGGCGCAGGCATTAACACTGCAGGTTCCGCAGCAGGCGCAGGGACCGCTGCGGGAGTTGGCACTGCGGGAGTTGGCGCAACAGGAGCTTTCGCAGGCTCAGGCGCAGAAGCAGCAGGCTTTGCAGCGGGTACGAAAGGCGTAAGCGCAACGCCAGCAGGGCTTAAAGTACTCAAAATCTTTTCATAAACATCTGATTGAAGCGGCGTATTTAATTTTTCTGCAGTTTCCAAAAGCAATTTTTGCGCAGAAAGACAAAAAGGGTCTCGTTTAGCCACTATTTCAAAGTCTGTTTTTGCCTCGGCAAAATCTCCTTTTTCCAGAAAAATGCGCCCTCTTGCAAGCTTGCCTGGCAAAAAGTCCGGATTTGCTTCCACGCCTTTGGTTGCGATAAGCAAGGCTTCGTCAAGTTTTTGCCCATCGCCTGAGCTATTGCACCTGAGCATATCTGCGTATTGCGCAAAAATCAAGGACTTTTGGTTTTTAGCCAAAATCCTTTTCATATTTTCAAAACTTACGCTAACCATGCCCGGAATATAGAAAAATATCGTCAAACTTTACTATATTTTCTTCATGAAAATATTCTACTCTACCCTGCTCCTGTTTGCGTTAACAGCTACCATTTTGACTGGCTGCGGCAAAAAAGTAACACGCACAAGCACCGATTCCGTTACGGACCTCTCCGGCAACTGGAACGATACAGATTCTCGCCTTGTGGCCGAGGAAGTGTTAAATACCTGCTTGACAGCCCCATGGTATCAGGAAAAATCCAAAGATGGCAGACCAATTATTGTAGTCGGGCAAATACGCAACTTAAGCCACGAGCACATAAATACGAATACATTTATAAATGACATTCAGCGCGTTTTAATCAACTCCGGCAAAGTGAGATTTGTTGCAAACTCCGAGGAACGCCAGCAACTTCGCTCAGAAATTGACGATCAGAGAGGCAATGCCACAGACGAAACCGCCAAAGAACGCGGCCAGGAAACCGGAGCAGACATAATGCTCACGGGAACAATCAATTCCATAATCGATCAAAGCGGCGGCACGCAAGTTAAATTTTATCAGGTGGACCTTGAACTAATAGATCTCCAAAGCCATGAAAAACTATGGATCGGTGGCAAAAAACACAAAAAAGTTGTTGAAAAAAGCGCATTGAAACTGTGATTCGCTATTTATTATTGCTAATTGCAATCTTTTTGGCTTCCTGTGCAAGCCCAGCGAAGCTAAGGGATGAGACAATCGGAAAACCGGTAAGAATGGGCAGCTATTCTACCGCAATCTCCAATATTGAAAAAAACAAGAAAAAGCTTTATAATTCGGAAGACGCCTTTCTTTTTGAATTTGACATGGGAGTTTTGCTCCACTACAACCAGGATTACGAGGAAAGCATAAAGTACTTTGCAAGGGCAGAACAGATTATAGAAGATTTATATACGCGCTCCGTGACCAATGAAGCGGCAGCTTTGCTTACAAACGACAATGTTAGACCATACCGCTCCTATCCCTTTGAAATACAATGGCTTCACAAAATCCAGATTCTAAACTATCTGGCTCTGGGCGAAATTGATGGCGCCGTTGTTCAAAGCCGCCGCGCTCTCCTAGCAATACAGAGCCTTAAAGAGGATGAAAAATTCAACGAAAACGCTGCCTTGCAATACCTTATAGCTCTTTCCTTTGAACAGCAAAGATCCAAGGACGATGCGCGCATAGCTTATGACAATGCGAAAAAACTTTTCGAAAATTCAGGCCACGCCCCCAAGCTCGCCAAGGAGGTTCCAGAAAACGAACAGGAAATTATCGTAGTCGGATATGCCGGCACCAGCCCTATTTTAAGCGAGAATAAATTCTGGGGAACTTATGCGGAAGGGCTTCTTTTATTGCACTACAAAGATGCAAGCGGAAGTTCGCAAACCATAACGCTGATAGCACCGGGTTTGGTTAGCGACGGCAAAACAATGACCCTTCAGTTTGCAATACCAAAAATGGTTGACAGAATTTCGCAAACAACGACCTTTTCGGTGAGTATTGACGGCAACACAATAAGAACCGAGCCAATTTCAAACACAAAAAACTCCCTTAAAAAAGACTTGGAAAACGGCGAAAGCGCAATGCTTTTGAGAACTGCCACCAGAGTAATTTTACGTACCGTAGCGGCAAACAAAGCAAAGGAAAAAATGGTATCTGCAGCCGGCGGAGGCGCTGCAGGCCTGCTTTTGAGCCTCGGCACGGATGTTGCCACCTATGCAGTGGAAAACGCAGATTTGCGGCTGGGAATCGCAATGCCTTTAACTCTTCAAATGGCCAGAATTCCAGCAGAGCCAGGCAAACATTCCGTTAAAATCGAGATTCTAGACGGCTACGGCAGAAAAACAGGCTCCTTTTCGGAACAGAACATAAATTTGAAAAAAGGCGAGAAGATTTTCCTTTTCGCCCCGGCGCTTAGATAAAATTACAGGAAGTAGAATACTAGAAGCCCAGACATAACCGTGCTAAATCTCAGCCCGTTATCTGGCATATCAATCTGCAAACCGGCATTTACGCTTAGAGCCACGTTAGATACCAGCGGCGCGCTAACATAAAAATTAGGAGTAACCGATATGTTCGTTTCTGAATTATCGTTGCCTTCCACGCTATAACGTTCAATAGAAGCCCGTACACCAAGCCCATAGCCCAAAAGATCTTTTCCGAGGCTATAAAGCATCAGGGGCCTAAACATGAATCTAGTCGTAGAGTTTCCATTATCGGGCATCCAAGAGTTAAACCCAAGGCCCAAGCCCAGCTGAAGGCCGGTACCAAAATCGTAAGCCACGCCTATTGCATCGCTGGACCCTCCAAAACCTATATACAAACCCCACCTGTCAGCCCCATCATCATCGGCAAAAACAGTTGTTGGAGCTATCAAAAAAACAAACGCAAGCAAAATAGCGAACCACATCTTCATTTCTTCTCTCCTGTTGAGCTTTTGTTCAATATAGAAAAATGCTTGAACAGAAAATCAATTGCCCCAAGCAGGCTAACGGCCAAATTAGCCCCATAAGCCAGCAGTTGTACAAGAACAGCTTCCATTGGCTCAACCCCAACCCGGGCAAAAAGCGACTGCGCCATAAACTCTCTCGGCCCAAATCCTCCTATTGAAATTGGAAGCGCGCTTACAATAGCAATCAAGGGCACATAATAAAAATACCAACTCACGGAAATATCCACCCCTATGGCCAGCCCGCAAAAATAATGCGACAAGACCCTGAAACTCTGGGTAACCACGGACAGCGAAAAAATCTGGGCAAAAAGCTTTTTGGTCCTAAACGCCTGGAACCGTCCATGCAAATGTAAAATCCTACGGCCAAAAAAAGAAAGCAGTTTTCCCAGTTTGCGGCTGAACAGCAGGTAAAGCCCAATGCTGAAAACCGAGAAAACCAGCAGCGAAGGCAGCAAAAAATATTTTTGCTCAGGGTCTTGCCAAAAAAAAGCCACCCCAACCGCAAGCGCAAAACCGCATAGAACATAAAGCCCGCAAAGCCTGTCCAAAACAGTAGCGGAAACCGCTGCGCCAACCGTTTCTTTTGAATTTCGATTTATATCGTAAATCTTTTTAATATCCCCGCCAACATTGCCCGGCATAAAGTTATTGAAAAAGCAACCCACAAAATAAAAGCGGACTAGCTTTACATAAGTCATTGAAACGTTTTGCTTTGCGAGAAGCAACTTCCACTGAAGACACCCAGAAAGATACGATAAAAATATGCAGGAAACAGCAAAAAACAGAAACTTGTATTCCACATCTTCAATATCAACAGGGGTAGCGGAAATGCTCTTCCAAACAAAAAAACAAAGCGTAGCCGATACAACCAATTTAAGGAAAAAGATTATAAAATTCTTCATGGCTCCCTGTTCTCAATTATGCTCTGCATCAAAAACAAAGTCTCTTTTGCGGCAGTTTCCCAACTGAAAGTGGCTGCGTAGCTTTTTGCGGCGCTTTCCATATTGCGCCTCAAAACCGCATTTTCGTAAAGAATTCTCATCTTTTTTGCGCAATCCGCAGCATCTCCAGCTTTGAAAAGCAGGCCGGTTTCGCCATCCCTAACGCTGTCGCAAAGCCCGGAAACATTGCTCGCCACGCTCGCAGTTCCGCATGCTCCAGCCTCAATAACGGTCAACCCCCAGCCTTCTTTGTAGCTGGTCTGCAAAATTCCAATCGCTTTGCTCATAAGCTGAATCTTCTTCTCTTCGCTGACAATGCCCAAAAATTCAATTTTATCCCTCAAAGCCCTTCTCTTAGCCTTTGACCTCATTTTTGCTTCTTCCGGCCCAGAACCGGCAAAAAGCAGCTTTACATTGGGATACTTCTTTGAAAAAATCTTAAAAGCATTAAATGCAACCCATACGCCCTTATACTTTCTGAATCTCCCTAACCACAGGAAATAGAGGGACTTACCTCTGATTTTTTCCGCCTCCAAATACTCGCTTTTTGTGCCACAGTAAATAACGAAAATCCTATCTTTTTCTATCCCAAGCTCATTCAGCTCTTCTTCACCGCTTGGGCTAATAGTGGAAAAATAGCAATTCTTATATACAAATGGAATGATTTTCTCCCCAAGCCATACACCCAGAGCCACCGGAAAAGAAGCTTCTTTGAATATGCTTCCTTTCCATAAGTGCAGAATTTGTATTAACTTAGGACCTTTTGTTATATAAGGAGAGAACAGCGGCAGCTTGTTTAAATCCTCATAAACTATATCCGGCTCAAATTCTTTTATAATCTTTGGGACTTTTAAAATACAGTTCAAAGGGAAAAGAAAATCGCCTCCGTAACGAATAACTTGTATGCCATCAATAATTTCTTCTCCCGGGGCATTTTCATAGCTGGTTGTAAACAGCGTTACGCTGTGACCCCATTCCGCCAATTTGCCAAAAATCTTATGCAAATGCACCTCTGCGCCGCCAGCCATGGGATGCGTTCTATCGCGGTAATTCAAAATTAATATTTTCAAGTTTTCCTCCCAATAACACCGATGCACACCTGCGTGTATCTGCTTATATTGCAATAACTTACAAAATCCAGCAATCTATCTTTCAATCTCTGGTACAACGTTCCGAGCAATGGATATTTCGGCAATTCAACCCCAAATTTAAAGCCAGCTTCCCTGATTATGCGGTAAATCAGATTTGGCCGCATCCAGTCTCCGTAAGAATGAATTATTTCCAAGTCTGCCCTTTTCATCAACTTTTTCAACTGTCCCGTGGTGAACTGAGTTTCCCAGCCGGCGAACCATTTGTTCAAGGCTATTAAAATGTGCTTTATTACGGTATAAAGGTGAAATGTTTGGGGTACGTCGCAAAGGCAAAAACCGCCCTTTTTCAACAAACGAGCATTTTCTTTGAGCAAAGGCAAAGGGTCTTTGAAATGCTCTGCCAAGCCTTGATGGAAAACAATGTCAAAGCTTTCGCTGGGAAAAGGCGAATTAAAAGCATCGCCTTGAACCAAATGCAAATTATCGGGAGCCTGTACCGCAAGCTCGCTCGCTATTTTCAAAGATTCTTCCGAATAATCCAATATGAAAACTTTGGCGCCCGCTTTGGCCAACTCCAAGCTATCCCTTCCAGTGCCAGCTCCAACCTCCAGTATCTTAAGGCCCTCAACCGGCCCCATGCTCAAAATAGCTTTAAGCACAGAAGGCGAAGACGGATACACTTTGCTCAAATCTTTCTTTCTGTTCCAAAACTTGTTCCAAACTGAAACTGAAGGTTCTTTCTTCATTCAATGGTAAAAAATAAATTTTTTTTTACCTCTTGTTTCTTTTTTTATATATATTCCTATACTGGTGCATATAGACTCTAACGATGCCATGACAAAGCGATATCTTGACGATATTCGCAAAACCTCTCCCTTGTCTCGAGAAGAGGAAGCATGGTTATTTGAAAATAAAAGCAATCCTGTGGCAAGAAAGAAGATTGTGGACGCAAATATGCGATTTGTGCTGAAAGTGGCCCTTATGTACAGAGGTTGCCCCATTCCGCTGCCAGACCTGGTTAGCGAGGGTGCTATGGGCTTAATGCGAGCCATAGAGTCTTTTGACAATACAAGGGGCCTGAAATTCATAAGCTACGGGGTGTGGTGGATTAAAGCCTATATAACAAGGGCCATAAACGAGCAGGGAAATCTGGTCCGCTTGCCGGCAAACCAGCACTTGCGAATCCGCAAAGGCTTAAAGGAGCAGGCAAAGGGGCAAGAAGTTAGCGAAGAGGTAAGAGACCTTATACAGATGGGGCAAAAGGGAGTTAGCATAGACAGCCCGCTCAAAGCAGACAGCAAAGCCTCCTATGCAGAGTCCCTTCCGGATGCCACAGCCACAGACCCTGAATCTAATTCCGAAATCCAAGCCGTTGAAGACATTGTTAGGAACATATTGAAATCCCTGCCAGCGAGAGAATACAATGTTTTGGCTGGCATTTACGGCATCGGCTTAAACGCCCCGCAAACACTGAGAGAAGTTGGCGAGTCTATGAAAATATCGCATGAGCGGGTGAGGCAGTTGCGAGACCAGGCTCTGAAGCGAATAACTCATACAGTTCCGAAAGACCTGTTGAAAGAACATTTAGAGGCTTTAGCAAAAGCCAAACAGAATCACAAACACTAACCGAAAGGAGAGCAAAATGAAAAAAGTCATCAAATCCCTGTTCATCACCGCAGCCCTAGCGACTGCGGCCATGGCTGGCCAAACCGAAAATTTTGGCGGGCTTGGCATTTCCATTTGGACCAGCAAAAGCGGCGTTAAAGTCGCCGGAGTTGTGCCAAATTCACCGGCAGAAAACATAGGTCTGCAAGCAGGCGACCTTATAGTTTCCGCAAACGGGACCGAGCTTTCAGCCGTTGATCCAGAAACGCAGGTTAGCTACATACGTGGCGAAGCCGGCACTTCCATCAACTTGGTAATAGACAGAAACGGCACCGTGTTTTCTGTTTCAACCAAAAGAAAAGGCATTTCGGTTCAGAGCCTGGATGCACAGGACATCTCCGAGTGGTATGGGAAAACCAAGGACCTGACCGCAGAGGAGATTAACCACCTTGCAATCCAAAAGGTTGAAGAGGGTTACGAGCTTTTGGGTATTATGCAATACGGAATGCCGGTTGCAAATTCCGCAGAAAACCTGAATGCCAATGCGATTCAGCAGATTTCAGTGAAAAAGGCTGAAATTGTGCAAGAAGCAGTTCAGCCGGAAATAACACAGCCCATTCAGAACATTGAAAGCAAGCCCCTCGTTAACATTAAGGGCGCACGCGTTGCAAAGCAGCAAGGCAATGTGCCCGTATATAGAATGCTTAGATAGATCCTAAGCGGATATATCCACAGAGGAACCCAGGTTTCCTGTGGATGGAGCCTGCGGCATTGCTTGCAAGAGCGCCATGGCGCTCGCTTCTGCGATGTCTTGGGCTTGTTTTAACACTGTAACGCCTACTGCGGCGTTTACTTCAACAGCTTTTTGAGCTATAGCGAGTTTTGCGATATCCATTTCCATGCTATATTTATCGGTAATAGTCATAAAAAACTTTAGTCTTTTATGCAACGGACTGAAAAAGCCGAAAGTTTGCCATATTCTTCGGTTTGTATTTGCACTGCATTTGAATTAACCCTTACAGCGCAAGCTTTGTCTGCGGAGAGTTCAGATGCTGTCCACCAGCCGGCAAGCTTGCCAATATAGTGAAAATCCTTGTCTCTCTCTGAACGATAACCAGCCGGGAGCGCGGCAAAGCCATATTCATCTGTTCCGCTGTTCTCCCCTACCCATCCAGTTATGGATTTGAGGGCTGTAGCTGCAGTATGAATTCCGATGAATTCTGCAAGTTTAAGCCATTCGGCTTTGCTTGGCAAGTGCCAGCCCAGCGGGCAAACTCCAAGCGCGGCGGCCCATGAATAAAGCCTGCCGTAAAGCTCGCCTTGTTCCGGATTGTTGTTGTAGCAAAAAGAATCTTCAATTTCATAGTTCAGATTTTGCGCCAGCCAAACTTGCCCGCCTATTTTGATGCATCTATAACTTTGACCGTCTCGTTTATCTACATAAGGTGAACAACTGCTGGCTTTGCTAAAAACATTGCTAACAACAGGCTGCAATATCTGCGTCAAATTTCCTTCATATTCTTTGCCGTCTATGCTTAACCTTATGTACATTTCAGTTGCCATAAATAAATTTCCTCGCCACGCCACCAACTTTCAGCAAATATACGCCATGCGCAATATTGGAAGGCATCTCAATAGTTGCAAACGAATTGCCTGCTGGCACATTGCGAGAAATCAATTTCTGTCCACGCATATTGTAAATATCAATGCTAGTGCGATTATTCGCAGCAAAAGGCAGTTCTACGCTTATGTTTCCGCTTGCAATCAAAATCTTAAAATTTGAGATATTGGCAAAATTGTTTTTTATCGATAACGGATCTGCAGGCTTGTCTATTCTGTAAGAAAGAGCCGAAATCGCCGTAAGATACCAAGCGTTGTGAGGAAGCCACTGCTCAATCCAGCGCCAATTAGCGCCATCAGCTCCATTAGACCACTCTAAATCGCTCTCATTGCCTCGTTTTGCTGTAATTCCATTGCAAATTCCGCCTTTAATATTGCTAAGAGCTTGCAACCCAGGGTAATTAGGATAGCTATCTTCCCCAAAACCATGCATCATGCTGGCTGCAAAAGGATTTCTCCCAAGAATCCAATCGAGCTGAGCATAAGCCATGGCAAACAAGGTATCTTTGTACCAAAGATCAACATTTGGCTCTATAAGTCGCGAGCCCATTGTAAACGCAGCGGACAAAGAAGCTATACGCGCATTTTCTCCCTGCCACCAATAACCGGTTTCATTAGTCTGAGGCATAAAAAAACGTGCAGGCTGTTTGGAAACAGACGGCCGCTCCTGCTCTCCGTAAATCTCAAATTCGTAAAGAGAAAACCCTCCATATTCAAGCTGACGTCTTACACCGAACATCCTTACGTAACGAGCATCCACTGGAGAAAAATCATGCGTTCTGGTAACTTGCGTATTCTCAGTAACATTGCTCACAGTAGTCCAATTGCTATTATTAACAGAAACCTCAATCCTGTAATCTTTTCCAAATGCAGCTTCCCATCTTAGAATTACTTTATTTACTTTATATACTTCGCCCAAGTCCACAACAATCCATTGACCATCGTTCTCCGCGTCATTTTGATAACTCGACCAACGAGAGTCATTTGCCGTACCGCCATCCAGTACTTTGTCCGGAGTGAATCCGCCTTCTGAGCGAGACGCTGTTGCCGTGCCGTTACGTGCAATGTTTATGGAGCCCGGATCTGCGCCGCCACCCATTGTTCCATACATTTTTACATACTCAAACGGATTTGGATCCTGATATGTAATGGTTTTATACCATGAAAAGTTCTTCTTTATTGCATTATGTATTGCCTGCGAGTCTCCCGGTTTGCATACTTCAATATAACGCACAAGCGCAACTATTGGAAAACCCTCGTCTGCAGCATGGTAGAATGGGCGATTGCGAACCGCATCTTCCGTGTAAAACCACCCATCAGCAGACTGGCGAGCCAAAAGCGATGTTGCTCTTTGCTGCGCATCTAACAAATATTGTTCTTCATTTGTAGCATTGTATAATTCTGTTGCCGCAAGCAAACCTGTATAATCGTCTATAATATTCTCCCTGCCGTTATCCTGATATCTTGTAGGATTGGCTTTGAGATGATCGTATGCGCGCTTTGCGCCAGCAAGATATTGTGCAGCAGAGCTATCTTTGCTTATGCCCGCTTTGCTTGCTCTGGCAAGAGCCGCTATTGACACGCCGCCGCCCTCGCGCATAGCTGACTGATATGCCGTTGAGCGTACCCCATCAGAATTGCCATTCGTTATCCCTGCCAAATCGCCCCAAGCGCAAATTTCGCGAGGCGCGCCATTCCAGCCTCCCCAGTTATCAAATACAGACATATAAAAATAATTGTCTTTTGAAAGAGAACGCATGAGATAATCAGCTCCCCAAGCAATTTCTTCTTTCGCTGCCGTAGTGCCAAAAATTTCAGGTTGAAATTCATTAGCCTGTAGCAATGCCCATACAACCAGAGGTATTTGCTGAGGATTGAAATAATTTGCGTAAGACAAGTGAGAAAGATGCTTGCCAGGATCTCCGGTAGCATCCCACCAGCCTCCGTAAATATTATGAGTTCCGCCACCGCCATAAATAGCCAAATTGCGGTCTCCTTCACCCGTATGCCTCATACCCTTAAAGAAACCAATCTGAAAAGAACCTGTTTCGCGTTGCAAAATTTTTTCCCCAATTGAAAACTCAGGGGAAGTTGTAGAGCCAACTCTCAGCCTGTACTTGCCATCTTGCTCGAAATTACTGAAATCAGCTATCCTGAAAACGCGGCCGCTCCAACCGCTCACAGAAGTTTGAGCCCCAAGGTTAATGGTATGGACAACCGTACTCCCAGAAATTACATCAGCCGTAGTAGCCGAAATGGCCGAAGAAGACTGAATAACAGCGCGCTTTGCACCGTTTTTCTCGTACCCAACAACATTTACCAGTATATCAACCTGAGCAAATGCAAATGAAATTGCAAAAAATAAAAAAATTCTACACATATACATAAATATATATTTTTTTTCTACATTCTAACACGTGTTTAACGAAGATCTTAAACTTTTTGGCATATTGGATGTCCAGCTCTCGGATATTGTGGACATATTGCTCATATCCCTTATAATTTACTGTTTTTTCTGGCTTTTTAAGGGAACCCGCGCCGTTCAGATGTTCTTTGGAGTGGTGCTTGTGGTTGCGGCTTGGTTTTTCTCGCTGCTCTTTGACCTGCGAGGCCTTGCATGGCTAATTGGCGGATTGGGAACCTTGGGCGTTGTGGCTATAGTAATAGTGTTTCAGCCAGAAATTCGCGGAATGCTCACCAGAATAGGGCAAATAGCCAATGTTTTCAGCATAAAAACAATGTTTTTCAAACCCAGCGGCCTGGAAGAAATCACTGAAAAAATAGTAGATGCCATCTTGGAATTGCAAAAAAAAGCTCACGGAGCCTTGATTGTGCTTGAAAAGAGAGTTGGCCTCAAATCTTATATGGACTCCGGGGAAATAGTAAACGGCAATTTCTCAAAAAAGCTTTTATGCACGGTTTTTTACCCCGGAACCCCATTGCACGATGGCGCCGTAATCATGTCAAGAGACAAAATTCTAGCGGCAGGCTGCGTGCTTCCCATGCCAACCGGAGCGGCAGCGGCCGAGCTATCCGGTGGAATGCGCCACCGCGCCGCCAAAGCCCTTGCCGCCGAAACAGATGCCCTTATAATAGTAATATCCGAAGAAACAGGCTACATATCCATAGCCTACCGCAACAGTTTCCGCACAAGGCAAAGCAAAAGGGAGCTTGAAGAAGAGATAAAACGCCACTGGAAAGAGCTTTATGAAGATTAGCGAAGAAGGGGAAAAAGAAGAGAAAGAGGAGAAAAAAAAAGGCCGCCAGCGTTTTTGGGCTTTGGTAGCGATAATACTTTTGCTCCTCTTTTTATTTTCAATTTTTCAATGCCAAGTGAGCGAAAGAAACAAAAGACTGTCTGCCGAAAGGCTAGCCCTGGAAGAAGCCATGAGGCAAAAGGCCTTTGAGCTTGCGCTGGAACAGGCAAGAATGAAAGCGGATTCATTGATCAGAGCAGACTCGCTGAGAAAAGCAGATTCAATTGCGCAAGCAATTGCCGATTCTATTGCAAGTTCAGCAAAAGTAGAGGCGGATAATTATCCGTCTTTACTTGCAAAGGCGATCGCAGATTCAATAGCAAAAGCAACCGCCGATTCCATAGCAAAGGCAAAAGCAGATTCAATCGCCAGGGCAAAAACAATCGCAGATTCCATCGCAAAAGCAAAAGCAGACACATTGCCCCCGCAGCCATCAATCTTACCGCCACCCGGCCGCTATTACAAGCCCATAAATCTGCGCATAGAATGCGGAGAACCTAAATGCAATACGGAAATCTCCGCTGGGGACTCACTTAACGCTGTAAAAGGCAAAATTGACAATTACAACAAAACAGGCAAGGTTTATTTCAGAGCAATAGACTCCATTGGAAATGCCTCTCACTGGGAAGCTGCCGCTTACGATATGGCCAGCGACAATAACTGCGCAGAAAATTCATTCCCGGTTCCTGTCAAGGGAAAAACCGTTTGCGTGGATGCTTACGAATTTCCAAACAAACCAGGCGAAAAACCGCGCAATATGATAAGCCATGAAATGGCAAGCCGCATGTGCGAGAATGCCGGAAAAAGACTGTGTTCTGTGGAAGAATGGCAAGCCGCATGCAAAGGCATTTCAAATTTGCGCTACCCTTACGGCAATTCCTACAATCAGAAAAAATGCGCAACAGACTTGAGAACGGCAAAAGAGCCAAACCGCTCAGGCTTTGCCGAGCATTGCCGCAGTTACTTTGGCATGTATGATATGAGCGGAAATCTGTGGGAATGGACAAGCACGCCCGCGCAAAGGGATGGATTGTTTTTGGTAGCGGGCGGCGCGTGGAACACGCAAAACGCCAGCAGTTGCACTGAAACAAAATTCAGTTTTTATCCGCAAAACGAATACCCATTCGTCGGGTTCAGGTGTTGTCTGTAACAACCCTGTTGCGTCCCATATTCTTTGCCTTATACAGCGCATCGTCTGCTGCGGAAATAAAGCGGTCAATTGAACTGTTATATTCAGGCATTTGCGTTGCCACGCCAATGCTAACAGTCACCTCAGTTGATTTTCCAATGTTTGCATGTATAGCTTCAGCTATCTCCATAGCTCCATTGGAAGGAGTATTGGGAAGCAACACTGCAAATTCTTCGCCACCCCAGCGAGCAACAAGATCGCCAGGACGTTTTATAGTTCGCTTAATGCTCGCTGCAACCGCTTTTAAAACCGCATCGCCTTTCTGATGCCCATAAGTATCGTTGTAAAATTTAAATTTATCCACATCGAGCATCAACAAGCTTATGGGCAATTTTTCCCTTATGGTTCTGCGCCATTCCGAATGCAAATGAGTGTCGAAATTACGTCTGTTGGGAATGCCCGTCAATTGATCGGTCAAACTTATGTGCTCAAGCAATTTGCGTTGTTCAACAAGCTCTGAAGTGCGTTCTTCCACCAAAATTTCCAATCTTCTTTCCTCGCTCAAAATTCGGCGATGCAAAGCGAGCAAAAGAACAATCACGGCGAACAGCAAAACAGATACGCCCACAAGCCATGGCAACCTGGACTGCGCCAGCTTTGCCCTATAATCAAAAGTTTTGCGCATCCATTTTCCCGATAGTTTTTTTATATCAATCTGCTCAAACGTCTTATCTATAATTGAACGCAAAACCGCTTCGTCTTTATTAAGTCCCATAGACGATTCATAAGACTGGTCAAAGAGAATATTGATTTTGTAACCTGGAAGCTCCATATAATTCGTCAAAAAGAGCAGCAAATACTGGCTGGCCATCACCATATCCACGTCTTCGTTTTCCAAAGCCACAAATGCTGTTTCCGTGCTCTCATACTCTGTGATATTAGGATGAGCCGGAAACCAGGTTTTAAACAATTCCGCATGCGCTGTTCCCTCAAACAACCCTATTTTCATCCGCAAAATCTCATTTATGTTTGCATCGCGAAGCTTATCTTTTGATATAAGAGCGTATTTATCCTGCAAAATCGGGTTCTCCAGCCATAAAAAGCGGCCTTCCCTATCTTTTGAAGGTATTAGCTCGGATATTACCGAAGCCTTTCCTTCTTCAAACATTTTAAGCAAATCCGGCCATTCGGTGTAAGGTTTATTAATCCGTTTAAATGAAATTCCTGTGAGCGTTTCTATTTCTTCCAACACATCCAAAAATATCCCCTGCCACTTATTTTCATACTTATTGTAAAAACTCATGGGATAATTATCGTATTCCACCAAATAAGGTACCGTCGGATTCGCACGTATATATTCGCGCTCTTCTTCGTTAAGGCTATATCTGAAAAGTTTATGCCTCATATATTCCAACTGGCCTTTGTTATACAGCTCGGTTAAATAACCGAGACCTTCGGCTCGCAACATCTTTTGCACAACGGAAATAATTGGGGCAAGCTCAGAATTTTGCGTACCCATGGAAATTGAACTGTAAACCAGGGGCAAGAAATCTTTAGCCGTTATATCATTGTAAATATTAAAAATCGCCTCTGCAGTATTTTCCTCAAAAAAAGCATCTATTTTATCCGCTTTAAGCATACCGTAAACTTCTCTGGCATTAGAAACAAAGAATATTTCGGAGTTTTCATTTAAAAACTGAGAAACTTCTTTTATTGTAGAAGTACCTTCAAGAAAAGCATAACGCAAAGGGCGCAATTTGGCAATTTCATCAAAAGGCAGACTGTTCTTCAATCGAAAATATTTTATAGAGCGTTCGGCAATGGAGCTTGTCATATAATGAGTTTTGCTACGTTCCTGGGTTGCGGTCATTTCGCCCGAGAAATCTATGCTGCCATCATTAAAACCGGCAAGCAAATCGTTCCATTCATAAATTTCCACTCTAAAAGGCATTCCGAACAAATTGCTCAGATATTCGCAAAATAAAGCTGCATACCCATGAATTTGACCGGATTCTCCGTAAAAAGCTTCAATGCTTTCTGACATTCCGTAAACAAAAGCCTCTCTTTTTTCCTTAAGAGCCTCCACAGCCTGGATTTCTTCTTGCGTTACCCAAGGAATATCTCGGTATGAAGAATATTTCAGCAGTTCGCTGGATAGCCTATCCGCTGACTCCCCGCAAGAGAATAAAAGCAAAGATATGACTGCAAAAAATCTAAGCATATGCTTAATATAGTATTTTTTTATGCGTTTTTTGCGTTTTTTTCGCATTTTTCTAGGAAATGTGCAGAAAACTAAAGTTTTTTTAAAAAGAATCCTATAAGATAAGAGTAAAAAGAACTGACTGCCCAAATCCGAGTTGCCGGCGAGTGCCGGAAAGGACAGGCTCCAGAGGC
>WQSA01000033.1 GCA_009788135.1 Candidatus Fibrimonadales bacterium | reverse complement strand
ATTAAATTATTTCCAATATCTATATTATATACGCAAGAAATATCCGAATTGCAAATAATATCGCAATCCATGTAAATAATTTTATCATATTCTTTGAATAGCCATGGGGCAATTAAGCGAAAATATGTCTCTATAGTCCAAGAACCTATATTGGCCAATTTTAGAGTGAATTTTTCAAGTTCCTTTGATATATTTACCAATTCAATTGAAAAATACGGATATGCGCAAATCTGCTGTTTCAATTTTTCCAAAGTTTCTTTGTTTAAGTTTTTATATAAAATAATAAAAACATATTTATGCTCCTTATCAGCATTTTCCATCACGGATTGCATGGCGGTAGCCATGTAAGGCGCGTAATTTTCATCGGATGCCAAAACTATGGGAATCAACATGTTTCTTTCTCGCTTCTAAAGCTTGCGCACACTCCAAAAAACCAAGCGGCAAAGCCAGCCGTAGGCAAATACATAGGAGTAGCGTCCACCAAACCCAAGGTTGCCATAATTATAAAACCCGTTAAAAAAGCATAAAACACTGGGCTGCTCCTATTTTTTAGGAAATATAGAAAAAGATTAAGTATGCAAAAAAGAGCGAATGCCATTAAAATCGCAAAACCTGCAATACCGTGTTCTGAAAGCATAATTAAGTAGATATTATGCGCATGAGTATTTATTCCAAATTTTTCATCAATACCCATAGATGAAAAAAACTGTCTGCATTTGTTTGGAAAATTGCCGGCGCCTATGCCGAACTGTTTATTCTTTTCAATTACATCTAAAGCAACAATCCAAATTTGAACTCTCCCCATATTGCTTCTATCCAATTTTCCCTCAATTAATGTGGAAAAAGTTCTTTTGATATACAAATCATTTGGCATCAATTTCCAAATCATAACGCTTAGAAATGCCAGCAAAGCGATAATGCTAACGGAATAAGCTGCAATTCGAATAATGTTCATATTTTTCTTTCTCATAAGTACTGCGGAGAGCCCAAATAATCCAAGACCCATAAAAAGCCCTATAAGTCCCATGCGAGTTCCGCTGAATATAATTGCTAAGAATACCAAAAAAGTTCCGAATAAAATTATTTTTATGGAGTATATTTTATGAGTAAAAGCATTTATCATCCAGATAGACCAGCCCGTAACAAGTACAACGGCATAGGCAGTTGCAACTGTTAATGAGCTTCCAACTCTTAAATTATCAGTAAGGGCTTTTTCTAAAAATCCTGTTAAAATCAAATAAAGACCATAAGCGGTTAAAAAACGTACTATTTTTTCAATGTCCCATTTAATTAAAGCCGCCCACGCAAAAATGAAAATGGCAGCTACATACCCTAAATAATAATAAATGTCTAGCTTATATGGTTGAATTAAAAAAATAGTAAAGATATAAATAATTGGTAAAAGCGAAATTAGCCAAAAGTAATTCTTTTGCTTTGCAGAGAGAAATGTATGAAAAAAATGAATTGCAGCAGTGAATAAAATTGCAAGAATAACATTATGCGATTGGGGGGCCATTTGACTGGAGGCTAAAATAACCAGTAGAACGGCTGCATATTGTTTGTTTAATGCGGTTGCGCAAAAAAGAGACAAAATTAAGGCGGAAACAATGAGAATAACTATCATCAGGGCAAGCAAGCTTTTAGCAATTTTATGAAATTATCTCTTGTTTTTTCTTCGCAAGGAATTTCTTTGTTCAAAATGCCTCGTAAAATNGAAATTGAATATACGAAAATAGCCGAAATCAGAGANCCNATTAAAGCCCAAGTCACTCTTTTTGGCCTGCTCTTATAATCTGCTAAATAAGCGTCCTGCACAATCTGAATTACGGGCAGATTTCTTGCTGCATTGCTTTCTTCCAGAACAATCTCTCTCTCTATCATTTCAAGCGTTGTGAAAAATCTTCCAAAGTTAGTTTCCAATTTTTGCAATTCTATTACCTTTTCAACCGCCCAGTCGTAATTTATGTAAATGGAAGTTTTGCTCGGTATGTAATCTTTTGAAAAATCTCCACGAAGCTTTTGCACTTCTCTTTCCAATATTTGTCTTCTTTTGCGAAGTTCTGTTGCAGTGGAATTATCAGCTACAGCCATGCTTTCATTGATTTTTATATTTTTAATCTGTTCTTCGTAGCCAGCTAGAGCGGTCATTGTCAGTTTTAACTGAGTTCCCAACTCAAGCAAGTTGTTGCTTCTGTAAAAGTCAATCAAAATTTCGCTTACGGAATCTGCCGATGTTATCATTCTCTGCTTAAAAAAATTCAGCTGTTCTATTGTTTGCAAAGCGCGTTCTCTTTTCAATTTTATGTATTTTGCATTTGCTTCTTCAACTACAAAACGAACCAAATCTCGTGCCAAAACCCTATTTTGGGCTTCGTATGAGCAGGAAATAATTCCAGTTAATTCATCGGGATTTATCTTGATATCGTTGTAAAATCGCTTTAGCAATGCTTCTTTATATTTTACGCCTTTGTAAACGGTGTCCAGCCTGAATTTTTCTATTGTGGCCCAATGAACATCTCGTCCATCTATGATGTCAATGTACAAATCTTCGTTTTCATTGCCTGGCTTAGGTCCAAGAGAACTTAATAAATCCGTAGGTGCTGCGTTTTTCATCAAAGAGCTTATACTTGTTGTTTTTGAACCTGTGTCTAAAATTATTCTGATTTCGCTTTTGTAATATGGCGGCACTATCCATGCTATAGCAAATCCTGTAACCCCGGCCAGGAGAGGAATTCCAATGGAAAGCATTTTTCTCTTTAACAAAAAAATCAAAATATCGACAATAGACATAATTCCTCTAATTCCACCTGAAAGCAATTGGGATTGTGTCTAAAGCTGGAATAGCCTTCAAAAAGGACTTGAATGCGTATTCGGTTGCCTCTCTTGCCTGCCCAATTATTTCTCGGCTCGCTCTGACCTCGAGTTCTGTTTCTGCTTTCAGCTTTGCCTCAAGCGCAAAATGATCTTTCGCTCTGTACTTGTTGAAAATTCCGTCTTTTTCGTCGTATACCTCTGCGGATTCTGGGTGTAATTCATTGGAAATAACTTTTATCGGAGGAAGTTTTATAAATAATGTGTCGGAGCGGGTTGTGTCTATAACTATGTTTTGGCAGTGGATGCCCAACTTAATAGAACCGCCTATCATCGCTAGCATTCTTTTTTCCGTTCCTGGTATCGAAATGCCAAAAAGCTCCTTGCTGTTGGCATCTTTGATTACGGAATTATACCTGTAATGCATGGAAACAAACTCTGCCACAGGCAAAACTTCCAGCACTGTGGTGTGAATGTTTATCTCCTGCTTTGTGGATGTGATGCCGTTGGAGCTGCTGCCAGATGGGCGTCCGAGCAAATAGCCTATTGCGCCAATCGCTACTAAGAGCAAAGCCAATAAAGCTGCGGTTATTTTGAACATACTTACCTCGTTGCTAAGTAAATGGTTAAAGTTGTTGCCACTATGCCTACAAGAGAGGCTATAAAATACGTAATATCTTTTGCCTGTTCATAGACAGTTCTCGGTATTTCAATAAAATCTCCAGGCAAAATTTCACCTGTTGCCCAATCTATGGAAATTCTTTTTCCGTTTCTCACAACCGTAATTCTGTGCATATCGCCTGTTATTAAGGTAACTCCGCTTGCAGCCACGTAATCAGCGGGACCCATTGAAGCGGTGTATGGCACTCTGCCGACTGCGGCAACCGCTCCGCCTACATATACAAAAGGAGCCTGTATATGAAACTCTACTTCGCACATTGGATCCAGCACGAAATTATTTATCTGGTCAGTGCTTATCCATCTGGTAAAATTCTCTTCTTGATATTTTATGCTAACTTCGGTAAAACTCTGATCTATGTTTATGCCAGCCTCTTTTAGATATTCTTTTATTGTGCGTTTAGGGGAGTAATGAAGGGTTGAGGTTTTCCCTGCATAGTGAAAATGCACGGTTTTTTGCAAGTCTTTATGCGGGACTTCTATAATGTCGCCTGCTTGCAGAATAATGTTTTCTGCAGTGGCAATGGTATCTCCTTTGCGATATATGTAAACGCTGTCTTTGTTTGCCGTGTGTTTATAATTCCCAGCTAGATAAACCGCTTCTTTTGCGCGAGCTTGGCCGCTAACAATAATTTGCCCTGGGCTAAATACTGCGCCTTGCACGCTCACGGGAAAGCGACGAAGCTGAACCAAATGCACTCCTGTAAATCTTTGGTCGTAGCGAATTTTCAATTTTTCCAGAATTTTCTGTTTTGCCTCGTTTAATTTCAAGCCGCTTACATTTACCATGCCGCAGCCTTGAATAGCAAGAGTGCCCTCTGGCGAAACTTGCAAAAATTCGCTTCCGTTTGGCAATAAAATTTCAAAAAAGTCGCCTGGGCCAATTATGTAACCTGAATCAATTGGACCTTCCAAACTTATGGGATTCTGCAGTACCCACTCTCTTTGCATTACTGATTGTTCATCGATAAAAGTAGGTATTGAAAGCAAGTTAGAGCTAGACCTTGCAGTCAAGGGGTCTTGCGCGTTTGCTAGCGATAGTGCTGCAAAGAAAAATATTGCGAAGAATCTTATCATTTCAACGATTCGTAATATACAAATTTATGCTGCGGCAAAATTTCGGGATGAAATATAAAAATGAGATCAGCCAGAACCAAATCGGGATATGCCACTGCGGATTCGTAGAAGTCTCTGCTTCCATTTTTGCCGATGCGTTTTGAGCTTTGGTAAATTTTTCCGTTCAACATTGTCATGCGAGAGTCATTCTGCAGAATTTCAGCTTTGCTTGTCCAAAGACTTGGGTGCAGCCAGAACTCCGCTTTTGCTCCGCTTTGCAAAGCGTTTTCTATGTTCAAAGTCAAGATTCCGGTTTTGTCCGTGCTTTCCCATATATATTTTGCGCCTGCGTCTCGCAGGAATTTTGCGAAGTAGCTGTTGCCCCCTCCTGCCAGCCATTCTGAGCCTTGAGGATAGCCTGTTAGCACAAGCGGTTTTTTGGCGGCGTTGCGGGCCAATTCTGCAAGAGCGTTATATTTTTCCAGAGTTTCTGCGAAAATGGAATCAGCTTCTTTTTCTTTTCCGAACAAAATTCCAAAGACTTTTATCCATTCAAAACGCGTTATCGGGTGGCTTTCCATCCATTCTGCGGTTAGGATTGCCGGGATTCCTGCGGTTTTCAGGCGAGGGTAGTCATCGTATGTGGATGAGCCTGTGCCAAAGGTAACAACTATATCCGGGTGCAGAATCAAGATGGTTTCCAAGTCCAGCGAGTTTCCGCTTCCGACTTCTTTTGCTGGCAGTTCGTGTATTTTTTCGCTGTAAATCAGATTTTTGTTTTCAACTGCAACTATTCGCTCCAATAAATCCAGTCTTTCCATAAAGGCTATGGCGGTTGTGGAGAGTACCACTGCTTTTTGAACTGGAATTCTGATTTGCGGCAAGTTTTTCAAGCTATCTGGCAGTTTTTCGTTGAAAGCGGAGTCTAAAAGCACCCATTTGTGTTCTTCCTTGTCTCCGTTCCAGGCCTCTTTTATGTTCAAAATTCGGTATCCGTCATAGGATTCTAGGTTAAAACGTGCCGAATCCTGAGCAGATTCTTTTGCGCAAGAAGCTAGCAGGGGCAGGATAAGCATATATAATAATAAGGCCATAACAGGGAAAATAAATTTTTCTATATTCCCTTGCATGAATTACTCAAAAATTTTCGCTTCGAGCCTTTTCATTGCCGGATTGGCTTTTTCTCAAAATTTATTGGATTATTTGAATCTGGAAACAGAAGCTGTTTTGGATGCAAGTTCTCCAGCCAATCCAGAACCAGAGACTCCGCCGCCACCACCACCACCACCTTCTTATCCTCCTAAAAAACTGGAAAAAACTGCTCCTGTAGAAGGAAAGACGATTTTTGACAAATTGCGCGGACATGCTTATAATCCTTACTCAACGGTAGGTGCGGCAACAAATGTGGAAGACTTGGTTTTATACCCAAATGAGATTAGCGAGCAGCAGTTCTTTTATGTTTCTCCTACGGACCGTTTAGGTTACACGGCTTTCGGTTTGGGCAGCGGCTCTGCGTTGTTCGGATTGGATAACTCCGTGCTCGGAAGCCCTGCAGCATTTATTTTGGGTTACGCAACTCCTAATTTTGGTCTAGCTTTGAATTTGTCGCTATCAAAAAATTTTCGATTAGATGAAAAATATAACGAAAGAACTACTAATCGAGGCGATAACATAGGGTTGTATTACTCCAGTTCCTGGTTTTATGCAAATTTAAACTGGTTAACCTATGGAATAAGTTCTTCTATAGATAATGATGGCTATGTAACGAAGACGGATTATTCTAGAATAGAGGCTAATATAGGTATACTAGGCAAATCAAGCGCTTTGGCTTACGATGGATATATAAATGTTATTCGTGTTGGCGGTTCGTCTGTAGATAATGATGGCAACAAAAGTGTTGATGCAAATTCTTTTCTTGGTTTGGCAGCAGCTTTCAATTTGGGCTATGGCGTTTTGCAAAATTCTACCGCAAGGGTGATAGTTGGCTTTAATAATCGTTTAGTTGCGATATTTTATGACGAAATTGATAAAGAGAATGGTGATATTATAGGAGGGTTCGTTGTTTCTCCGAATATTTTAGCGGAAGTTTCTTTGTTTGAGAATTGGTTAGCCTTTGGAGGTGCTGCTCATTCGTTGCTTTTCTCTACAAAAATGCCTAATTCTGGGCCAAAAATAATTGATATAATGCACTCGGACGGAACCGAGGCTTTTGCTGGCATTCGCTATCAGAAAACAAACTGGGCTTTGGAAGCTTTGATTTCTACAGATATGTTTAACAATCCATTCGGTGGCTTTAACGGAAGCAATGTGTTCGCTGAAGTCGGTGGATTTATCTACTTTTAGGAGGTGTTTATGAATAGAAAAATTCTTTCTTTTGCTCTTGTATCTGCGACATTCCTTTTTGGTTGCTCTGCAGATGGATTGCTGCAGTCAAGCTCTGCTCCTCCGGAATGGGATAGCGGATTATCTTCTTCGCCTGGTAAGTCTGGCGGTGCTGGCTCTGGCGGCGGTTCAAGCGCATGTTATATAGATATAGGAGACATAGAAATGTGCGCAACTCCAGTAACTGTTAGTGAGTGTAACAGCATTGCCGATGATATAGGTTATAGAGCAAGTGTTGGAAGTAGAAGTTCTTGCCCTAGCGGTTACAATATTTCGTGTACAGAATATGACAGAGACTTAGGGAAAACAATTACGATTTACTACTACGGATATGACGCACCTGATAGTTGCTATTAATAATTATTCATATGCGTAAATCCATTCGTGCATTCACTAGCGAAATAGTCCCTGCAGATGTTGTGCAGGGCGTGGTGCTCGGCGCAAGCCGTGCGCCCAGCAGCAAAAATACCCAGCCGTGGAAGCTTTTGCTTGTGCAAGGCGCGGCTCTGGAAAATTTGCGTGCAGATTATCTGGCGGCTTTCAATAGCGGCAAAGGGATGAGCTTTGAATATGTTTACAGCCCGGATCCTCTGCCCGAAGCTTATAAAAAAAGAGCCGTTGATTTGGGCAAAGCCTTTTTAATCCACAAAGGAATAGGCAGAGAAGACAAGGAAAAACGCCGCGAACACGATAGCGAAAACTACAAGTTCTTTGGCGCAAAGCAAGTCTTCTTTCTGGCTTTAAACAAAGGCGAATACAACTCCGGCACATTTCTGGATTGCGGGTTGTTTTTGCAAGCGCTTATAACAGAACTGCACAACAGAGGGCTCGGCTGCTGTCCGCAATATAGCGTAATGGCTTACCCGGACTTGCTGCGCAAGCATATTCCGAATACGGAAAATCAAATGTTCCTGCTCGCGTTGCCTTTTGGTTATCCGCAAGCAGATCATATTGTGAATGCTTTTGTCACGCAAAGAGAATCTTTGGAAACTTTTTTTAGAGTGGTGGAATGAAGAAAATTTTGTGCATAGGAGCTGGATACGTTGGTGGTCCCACTATGGCTATGATTGCCAAGAAATGTCCGCAGTATCAAGTTAAAATAGTGGATATAAATTCTGTGCGCATAGATGCCTGGAACAGCGATAATTTGCCTGTTTATGAACCAGGCTTGCAAGAAATCGTGGAAAGCGTAAGGGGCAAAAACCTGTTTTTTGGGACAGACATAGACGCTAGCATAAAAGAAGCTGATATAATATTTGTGAGCGTAAATACTCCAACAAAAACCTTTGGTTTTGGCAGCGGCAAGGCTTCTGATTTGCAGTATATTGAAAAAACCGCAAGGAGTATTTTAGCGGCAAGCGATGGCCATAAAATTGTTGTTGAAAAAAGCACCCTGCCAGTTCGAACCGCAGAGAGCATGGAGAGAATTCTGAACTCAAACCAGAAAGGCATCCACTTTGATGTTGTGAGCAATCCAGAATTTTTGGCAGAAGGAACTGCTGTAGCAGATTTGGAAAACCCGGATAGAGTTTTGATTGGCGGGCATACGGATGAAAGCGGCAGAGCCGCTGTGGAAGAAATAGCTAATATCTACGTCAATTGGGTGCCGAGAGAACGCATTATCACCACTAATTTGTGGAGTTCCGAGCTTTCAAAATTGACAGCTAACGCATTCCTTGCCCAGCGTATATCCAGCATAAACAGCTTGAGCGCGCTTTGCGAAAAAACCGGGGCCAACATAGACGAAATAGCCTATGCCATAGGGCTAGACTCTCGCATTGGTCCGAAATTCTTAAAGGCTTCCATAGGTTTTGGAGGCTCTTGCTTTAAAAAAGACATTCTCAATTTGGTGTATTTGTGCGAACATTACGGCTTGCCGGAGGTTGCGACTTATTGGGAAAGCATTGTCAAAATAAACGAGTGGCAAACAACCCGTTCCGTCAAACGCGTTTTGCGCTCGCTGTTCAACACAATAGCTGGCAAAAGAATCGCTGTTTTTGGCTTCGCTTTTAAGGCTAATACCAATGATACGCGCGAAAGCCCTGCTCATTTGGTTGTACGCGAGCTTTTAGACGAGCATGCTATCCCCGTGATAATGGATTACAAAGCCATTCCAGACGCAAAACGCGATTTAAACGATGTTTTGGACAAAGTTCTGTTCACCGAAGACCCTTACGAGGCGGCAAAAGATGCTCATGCGGTATTGCTCTGCACCGAATGGCGGCAATTTGCGGAATTGGATTGGGAAAAAATTTATATATTAATGAATAAGCCGGCTCTGATTTTTGACGGCCGCAATATTCTTGACGGAAATAAATTGGCGGAGATAGGGTTTGAGTTTATGAGTATTGGAAAAGCGTGAGGTGTATTATGAATATTAAAATTGAATTTGAAGAAGTAGATGGATGCTGGATAGCTGAGGCTCCGGAATTTCCCGGGGTGTCAGCATGTGGGGCTACTCAGCGGCAAGCGGCAGCAAAGGCGAAAACCTTGATTTTGCATATGGCCAATACATTGCTTGCAGCCTGAATTTTATTATGTTTCCATCCATGCATTCAAAGCTGCTTTTGACATTTCTGCTTTTACTGGCTTTTCAGGCTGCAGGGCAAAATTTTCAGAACTTAACATTGAAAGAATGCATTGAATTAGCCAAGAAAAACTCTTTATCGCTTGCATCAGCAAAACTCTCGGAACAAACGGCAGCTTCATCTCTTATACAGGCAAAAAACGCAAGACTGCCGGGACTTAGCGGCAGCATAAGCCAAGATGTTGTTGACGGCGTTCCATTCAACGATCCTTCAAACTTTGACTACTTAACAACTTTGGGAATTAGAGTGAGCTCATCGATGCCTATTTTCACTGGAGGCAGAATAAGGCACAGTATAAACCAGGCAGAATATCGGAACGAAATTTCAAAGCTGAATTCCGATGCTGTAGAAAGAACTCTGTCTGAACAGATTATAAGAGCATATATGCAGGTTTGGTCTTTGATTGAATCGGAAAATTCTGCAAAAGCCGCGCTTGCTCTTTCCAAAAGATTGCTGGCAAGAGACTCCATTCTTTACAGTTCCGGGAGTTTTACGGCTACCGACTTGGCTCTGGCTTTTGCTCAGGTTGCAGGCGATAGCTTGAGCCTGTTGCAAGCGGAGAGCAATCTAACTCAGAATTATACCGCTCTCCGCCAGCTTTTGGAAATCCCTCAAGACAGGATATTTTCGCTTTCTCCACCGGATTCTGCAGTTTCTAAATCAAATGAAAGCTACGTTGCTTTATTGCGAAAGGCAGAGCGAAATTCAATAAGCAAGCAAATCGATTCGCTTTCCATATTGGCTGCAGACGAAGCTATTGAAATTGCGAAATCTGGCCGCAAGCCGAATATAAATTTAAGCGCCGGAGCGGGCTCAAATCTTCGCTGGGGGACTAGCGACCCGAATTATGGCTTGCAGTTGAAAAATCGCTTTAATTACAGCGCATCTCTGGGGCTTAGCATTTCCATTATAGATTGGGGAGCAACCAGCCACAGCATTTTGTCTGCGCAAGTGGCTAAGGAACAGCAGCAGATTTCTGCGCTCAACACGCAAAAGCAGTTGGAAAACGCAATTGAGCAGCTCGCTTTGCAAGTTGAAACATATCGCTTGCAATGGGAAGTTTCAGTCATTCAAATGGCAGCTCAGCAACTCGCTTTGGACAAATCCGTTCAGCAACACGAACTTGGAATGCTGGATGTTTCTTCGCTAATCCAGCAACAAACTATTTTTAACAACTCGCAAATAAGGCATAACCAGGCAAAGTACAGCTATTTGCTTGGAAAATCGCTTTTGAATTTGCAAACCGGGAATTTCTAATATGAGAATTGTTTTCTTGCTCGCCGCTTTTGCTTTTGCAAATGACCTGTATTCTCAAGCTCAAAAGTTATACAGTCAAGGGAATTTTGAAGCTGCTGCCAAAAGCTACGGGGATGCTTGTCCTCAGCTAGAGGCAAAAGAAAAGACGATTTGCCATTTTAAAGAGGTGAAGGCTTTGGTGGGTAGCAATAAAATAGCTTTAGTTCAGGAAGCCGAATCAAAGCTGCTTTCGCTGATAAGCCATTTTGAGCCGTCAGATTCTCTGTTTGCTGAACTAAGCGCGGAAGATGCCAAGCTGCAAATCATGCTGAACCAGCCTGCGCGAGCGATTCGTTCCTGGAACATGGCTCAGGAAAGCGCAAACCCTGTTTATTTCCCTGAGCTTTTTGTTCTCTGCCAAGACATATCTTCTGCATTTCCAGACAATGGGCTATCCGCTGATAATTGCAATAAGGTAAAACCCGCAGACACAATGATGATTTCCCTTCAGAGGAAAAAAACGGTTCCTTTGCAAGATATAAAAACTCCTCAAGTTCAAATTCAGCAAACTCAGCAAATTCAACAGACTCAACAGACTCAACAGACTCATGCTAAATGGTATATACAGCTTGGAGCTTTTGGGTCAAAAGAGAATGCGGAGAGATTGGTTGCAGAGTTTAAGAAAAAAGGCGTGGAACTCCATATATCCGAATTAACGGAAAGAAAACTCTTTGTTGTTCGCACAGGTTTCTTTGCAACGCATAACGATGCGAAAATTTATGCAGAACAGAAAATAGCACCTGCGGAATATAAGATATTTCAATAATCAACGTTTGTTTGCAATAGCTTCAAATTCCTGCAAATTTTTCTGCCATTTCTCCGTTCTGAATGGAGCATGATTTGAAATAGGTTTGCGGTTGCCTTTGGCAAATTCGTTTGCGGCTTTTTCAATGTTATCTATGATTTCTTTTATTTTTTTCTTAACAAAATTGTTGAAAACGCCAAGGTTCATAATGGAATTCAACACGGCGCCGCTTGGCGAAACAATAGCGCGAAATTCATAAGACACGGAATTTTTATTAACTTCTTTCATATCCAGAATGGCGGTTGCCGTGCCGTGCAATCGCCAGCTTAGGATTTTTGTTCTGCCTCTGCCGAAAAATACATGATGCATTCCTGAGTTTACGCCAGCGCTATCGGATAGCAACCATATAAAGTTTCCTTCCATATTGTCGCCGTTGTCGCCGCTGAAATATTTTCTATCCGGAGAATCGTATTTAATGGTATATTTGGTTTTTCTGTATGCATTTACCAATTGCGCTGTGAATTCCATATTGTCGAATAGATACATCATGGTTTCTTTGGAAACCGGAAGTTTTCCGTTGAGTTTATATGTGACCCTGTATTGCCGCCCCATATAGCGAAATAAGCCTTGCGCTCTGGGATCGTCTGTGCTAAGGCCGCGTTGTTTCAGCTCTTTATACGGAGCGCAAAACTCGGCGTTGTATTTAATGTTGGGATTAGGATTTTTGTCTTCTGTTTTGCAATTGGCCAAATCATGATTCAAGCATTGCTTAACTCCTGAGCACATGGCGAGATGCCCTATGTCAACCTCTTGCGCGTAGAGAGCGCTGAAAAACAAGAATACTAGTATAATAATCATTTTCCTAACTCCGCGGAACGTTTTGCTGCAGCTTCAACCGCTGCCATAACCGTACCTCTAAATGCTTTGTTTTCAAGCTCCTGCATTCCGGCTATTGTGGTACCTCCTGGACTGCAAACATTTGCCGTTAATTCGCCTGGATTTAATTTTGATTTTTCCAGCATTTCTGCCGCGCCGCTCACTGTGGATAATGCCAGTTTCATTGCCGTATCGCGTGGCAAACCCATTTTAACTCCGCCCATGGCAAGCGCTTCTATAAATTGGAAAACAAAAGCCGGTCCGCTGCCGGAAAGCCCCGTTACCGCATCCATTTGATTTTCGGAAACTCTGACCGTGCTTGCGCATTTTGAAAACAGAGATTCAACCGTTTGCAAAACGCTCTCTTCAACGCCATCCGTTGCTATGGCAACGGTTCCTTTTTTTGTAACGACTGAAATATTTGGCATGGTACGCACAATGCGCGCGTTTTTTAGTGCTTTCTGCAAACTTGAAATTGCAACTCCGGCCATAACAGAAATTATAATGGGATTTTTTGAAGATTGCGGCAACGAAATTTTTGAGAAAACTTGCGGTTTTACGCACAGGAATACTATGTCGGCTTCTAAAAATCCGCTATCCAGGGAAGAAGTTCTTTTTGCATCAATTTTACTTGCAAGTTCCTCGCTTGGATCATAAAAGAATACAGATTCTTCAGTTAAGCTACGCAGAATAGCGTTGCCCATATTGCCTGCGCCTATGAAGAATATGTTTCTTCCCATATTTAACCTTTCATTGCGGCCAAGAAATGCCCATTTGTTTTATGATTTTTCATTTGCCCTTGCATTTGTTCCATAATTTCAACAGGAGTGCTGTCTTGCAAGAACCTGCGCAAAATCCAAACTTGGCGAAGTTCGCCTTCGGAAATCAAAAGTTCTTCTTTGCGGGTACCGGATTTGAATATGTCTATTGCCGGCCAAATACGTTTTTCTGCAATACGGCGATCCAGTACGAGTTCCATGTTGCCGGTGCCTTTGAATTCCTCGAAAATTACTTCGTCCATGCGGCTTCCGGTTTCTATCAGAGCCGTGCCTATAATGGTGAGCGAACCACCGAATTCAATTTTGCGAGCTGCTCCAAAGAAGCGCTTGGGTCTTTGCATTGCCATTGCGTCCACGCCGCCAGAGAGAATTTTTCCGGAGTGAGGAATAACAACGTTGTTGGCTCTTGCGAAGCGAGTTATGGAATCCAATAGTATAACCACGTCATCGCCTTGCTCAACAAGTCTCTTGGCTTTTTCCAGAACCATGTCTGCAACTTGCGTATGGCGTTCTGGAGGTTCGTCAAATGTCGAAGCCAAAACTTCGCCTTTAACATTCCTGCGCATATCTGTAACTTCTTCTGGGCGTTCGTCTATGAGCAAGACCAGCAGTTTTATTTCTGGGTGATTTTTGCTTATGGCGTTGGCTATGTGCTGCAAGAGAACTGTTTTGCCTGTGCGAGGCGGTGCCAAAATAACTCCGCGCTGTCCTTTGCCTATTGGCGTGAACAGGTTCATTATTCTGGTAGAGAGTTCAGAAGGCTCGTATTCCAGATTTATGCGTTCAAACGGATGCAGTGGAGTTAGATGCTCAAATGAAACCCGTTTTTTGGCGCAGTCCGGGTCTTTGTAGTTTATTGTTTCTACGCAGGTTAACGCGAAATATTTTTCCTTTTCTTTTGGAGCGCGAACTTGCCCGGTTATGGTATCTCCGGTTTTGAGTTCGTAGAATCGTATTAAATTTGGACTGACGTAAATATCATCTTGACCTGGCAGATAGTTGTGGTCTGGATTGCGCAAAAAACCATAGCCTTCGTTTATTATTTCCAAAACGCCTTGTGCATATATGGGAGTTCCTTCAATAGCAGCAGCCTTAGCCTCTAAAATGCGGTAGATTATGGCTTGTTTGCGCATGATCTTTATATCGGGCAGATTGAGTTCTATAGCCAGGGCTTGTAGCTCTGGCATGCTTTTTGTGCGCAGAGAGGCCCATTCGTCTCGGGCTTTGTCTATGGCTTCTTTGTCTATTTTTGGAATGTCTTCCAATGAGATTTCTTCTGCGTATGGGCGGAAGCCCCTGTTATTTCTGCGATTTTGGTTATTGTTATTATTGTTGTTGTTATATCTGCCGTTGTTGTTGTTTTGGTATTGCTGTCTTTTGTTGTTTCCGTTCCCGTTTCCGTTTCCGTTTGGGTAGTTTCTTTGCTGTTGCTGGCGGTTGTTTGAGAAAGTGCCATTGTTTTGATTTTGCGGGTCCATTGCCTGTTCTGGAGCTTGCGGGGGTGGCAGGGTAGCAACTTCCGGTATGTCTGGGACTATAACGCCAGGTGGCAGCATAGCGGCTTCCATAATAGGTTCAGCTTGGGCTGCAGGCTCTGGCTTTTCTTTTTTGATACCGAGGTTTTCCAACATTTCCTTGGTTTCCGGGGGAAGCTCGGCATCTTGCTGAACTTCGTCTGACAATAATTGTTTAGAACGTGGTGCCAAAGGTAAAGCTCCTTTTTTGGGTTTTGTGAACAACGACAGGATAGCCGTATGGTATAATGTATGGTAATATAGAAAAAAAATGAGCCTGTGTCAAGGGTACGTTCATTCTATCTCAAAAGTGGATTCCTTTGCTGAGTCTGTTTTGGCTTCATTTGGGTAGCCAAAGGGGTTGCATGCCAGGGATACGCCGTGTTTTGAGGCAAAAGTTTTTCCGTGGGTATGTCCATAAGCCCATATTTTGCCGCCTTGCTCTCCGAAGTTTTTGAGCAACTCGTCTCCATCAAAAGCAAAAAACGTGGTGCACACATCCGATCTCCAGCGTTTTTCCACCAAAGAATATGAGGGCATAAAATGCGTAATCATAATATCTGGTTTGAGTTTTAGCGAAGATAGCATATTTTTTCGCTCGTTTTCCCACAATTGCATGCCGGCGGCTCGGTCAAGGCCAATATACACGCTGTCGTACCAACTGTTCCACGTTGCCCACATCTCCTTGTCTTTGACTTTAAGCGTTCGTTTGGCATAGCCAAAGTCGCAGTAGCCCATGGAGCCGCCTATTGTGGTTTTCTCTGTTATGGGCAATGCATTTCCGTTTAATCTATATACATTGTCCGGCAATTCTTTGCAGATGCTTGCGATGTAAGCCCAGCTGCTGAGTATTGATGGTACGCAATAATATGGAATTACCAAATCGTGATTGCCTGGTACCCAAAATACTTTCTTGTATATCTTTGACAATTCATTGAATGTATTGATTGTAGTTTTTTTTGAATTGCTGATATCGCCGGCTATTGCCAGATAATCCGCATCGCGATTCAGATAATCTCCCAGTGTTTCCAGCGGTTCTGCGCCATAGTTGTAAAAATCTATATGCAAATCGCTTACTAGCTGTATTTTTGGCATTT
>WQSA01000032.1 GCA_009788135.1 Candidatus Fibrimonadales bacterium | reverse complement strand
CGGGTTTTTAAAGCGTCCAAGAAAATAACAGCTCAGAACAATGCAAATGCGCAGGCTAATGCCATGAATATAATATGGATAATTCTCGTTTCTTTTATAGTGGCCTTTATTCTGAATGTAATAGTTACAAAATCAATTTCCACGCCGCTTGACAAACTTAAAATTACAGCGGAAAAAGTTGTGCAAGGCAATTTTGACGTTGAATTTGAGCAAAGCAAAAACAACGACGAGATTGCGCATTTATCGGAGAGCCTGAACGAGGCCATGCGGCAGTTGAACCATGCCAAGCTGATAGAATTGGACACCATAAAGATGCGTCACGAAAAGGAAAAAGCCGAAGCCGCATCAAGGCACAAAAGCGCATTCCTCGCCAAAATGAGCCATGAGATACGAACACCTATGAACGCAATATCTGGCATGACGGAACTTGTTTTGCGAGAAGATATTTCGTCTAACATAAAGGAACGAATTCTCACAATCAAACAGGCCAGCGCAAGTCTTTTATCAATAATCAACGATATTTTGGATTTCTCAAAAGTTGAAAGCGGAAAAATGGAAATAACCCCGCATGATTATTGCTTTTCCTCTTTGATAAATGACGTCAACAACATTATCAGAGCGAGGACTTCCAGTTCAAAATTGAATTTTACGGTTAACATAGACAGCAAGATACCAAACGCTCTTTTCGGAGATGCAATAAGAATCAAGCAAATTCTGCTGAATATTTTGAGCAATGCGGTTAAATATACGAAAAAAGGCGCAGTTTCTTTTGCTGTCAGCGGAGAAATAGTTGAAGATACGGTTATATTGACTATGGCTATAATGGATAGCGGCATAGGCATAAAACAGGAAGACATAGAAAAACTGTTCGGGGATTTTGTTCAACTGGATTTAGATGTTAACAAAGGAGTGGAAGGGACTGGGCTTGGGCTTGCCATAGCGAAAAATTTTACCGAAGCTATGGGAGGAAGCATAAGCGTCCAATCGGAATACAACAAAGGCAGCACTTTTATCATCAAGTTGCCGCAAAAAATACGCTCGCACGAGCCATTGATAATTAAATATCCAGAAGAAATTGATAGCTTTGCGATAAAATTCAATGCGCCAAAAGCTAAGATTCTCATTGTCGATGATATAAACACAAACCTGAAAGTGGCCGAAGGTTTGCTAATGCCTTACAAAATGCAGATTGATACAGCCACCAGCGGGAAAATTGCAATTGAAAGAGTAGCAGAGACTATTGAAGCCGATCGTCCTTACGATTTGATATTTATGGATCACATGATGCCGGAAATGGACGGAGTTGATGCAACAAAGCGAATAAGAGAGCTGGGATACAATTTGCCAATTGTCGCATTGACCGCAAATGCCATTCACGGTACCAAAGAGATGTTTCTGGAAAATGGATTCAATGACTTTTTGTCAAAGCCAATAGATATAACTAAATTGAATGCGATTTTAGAAAACTGGATTCCAAAAGAAAAACAGGAAGAAGCAAAAGGAGAAATTAAAAAGGAAACAAGTTTGCAAACGCTTTCCGTATTCTACAATGAAGGAACAAAGAAAATAGAAGAGATTCAAAAATGCCTGGAAACCGATAACTATAAATTATATACCATATATGTTCACGCATTGAAAAGCGCCGCTGCGAACATAGGTGCCAAAGATCTATCCGAAGCAGCAAACACATTGGAGTTGGCCGGCAACAATGGCGATACAGAGTATATCAGATTGCATACAGCTCAATTCCTGGCCGATTTGAGATACCTTCTGAATCATATAAACGTACGCCTTGAAGAAAGGCAAGACTCAAAGCGCCTGGATCCAGAAGTTTTGAGTAGATTAAGGGAAGCGCTAATAACTATGGATTCCAATGCAATTACTATTATTAATGAGGCAATAAACGATTTACAGGGTATTTCTATGGCAGATGGCATTTTGCAAAGCGTTTTGCTTGGCAACTATGACGAGGCTATAGAAATGATTGACAATTTACTAGATTAGGGCAAAATATGCGGTTATTATTGTTTATTTTTATATTATCAGTTTGCGGCTATGCCAATGCGCCTTATCACAGCATTCCTGGCGTGACGAATGAAGAGATTGAAGCCATTGAGGAATTGAAATATTCCCGTCAGAGTTTATCGCTGGGCTCAATGCTTACAACCGAAACCTTTGTGCAGCCAGATGGAACCTACTCCGGCTTTAACGTCATGTTCTGCGAATTGCTTTCGGAGCTGTTTGACATACCATTTGCTTTGACTACGCACAGCTGGGACGAAATTATAGACGGGATTAATAACAAGACCATTAATTTCACCAACGAAATGACCCCGACTCAGGAACGTATGCAAACTTATTTCATGACTTCGCCAACTATAACCCGTTCGCTTTCCGTATTCTCAAAAGAAGGCGGAGCTGCCATTAAAACGCCAGATGATTTGAATGATCTGAAAATTGGCTTTTTAGAAAGCACTATAACCGAGCAATCTATTCATAAAGCTTATCCGGATTTGCATTTCACAACCATAGAAGTCAGCAATATAGAGCAAGCAGCCAAAATGCTGCTAGCAAATGATATAGATGCGTTTATAGACGAGGAACCTTCCAAGTATGAATTCAGGTCTTACAGCAATATTACGGGCGCAAATATTTTTCCGCTGGTATATACTCCAATTTCTCTTGCAACGGTGCATACCGATTTAAAACCGATAATTTCGGTTATGAACAAATATCTCGCCAGCGGCGGCATTGACAGGTTGAGCGAGCTATACAAAATTGGCAGGCGCGAATATGCAAAGTATGAACTGCAGAATGTTTTTACAGAAGAAGAAAAAGCATACATGGGCAAGCTTGCAAGCGATAAAGCAAAAATACCTATAGCGCTGGAGCATGACTATTATCCAGTTTGCTTTTATAACGAAAGATACGATGAATTCCAAGGCATTGTGCCAGATATGCTGCGTGAAATCACAATGCTAACTGGCATAGAGTTTAACGTGATGACCGATAAAGACACGCCCTGGCACAAGATACTCGAACTGCTTGATTCAGGAAAAGTCTCATTTGTCTCTGCCTTGCTGTTTACGCCGGAGCGCAAAGACAAATATCTGTGGTCTGAACCATATTACACATCGCATTACACTCTGCTGTCAAAAATTGATTATCCTCTCCTTGATATGCCTCAGGTTGTGAGGGCAAGGGTAAGCGTGAACAAAGGCACTGCATACGAAGAAATGTACAAATCTTGGTTTCCAAACTATTCAAACCTCAAATATTATAATTCAAATATCGAAGCAATGGCCGCTTTGGAGCGGGGCGAGGTTGACCTTGTCATGGCATCTGAAAATGCGCTTATGACCATGACGAATTTTTTGGAAAAACCCGAATTTAAAATAAATATTCGTTTCAATGCGAAGGAAGAATCATATTTGGGATTTAATTTGAACGAAAAAATTCTGGCTTCAATTATACGCAAAACACAAAAGCATATAGAGACAGAAAAAATCAACAACTATTGGACAAGCCGTATGTTCAACTATTCAAAAAAGATAGCGGAAAAGCGCACTTTCTATTTTGTAATATTTTCCATAACTCTCACAATATTGCTGATTATACTTGCAATACTTCTTATCAAAAACAAAAAAGCGCATGATTTGAACAAAATCCACCAACGTTCAATTGCCGCCATGTATGAACGCACAAGGACTATGCTGGATACAATTCCAATGGCCTGTTTTATAGGAAGCAGTTCGGAAATTATCATTGACTGCAACAAAGAAATCATAAAGCTCTTTGGATTGAAAGACAAACAGGAGTTTATAGAGCGCTTTAGAAACGAGCTTTCGCCAGAATATCAACCTGATGGACGGTCTTCCACCGAATCCATAGCCGATCACACGAGGAAAACGCTTGAAAAGGGCCGTTATACTTTTGAATGGCTGCATCAATTGCCGGATGGAACACCCATACCTGCCATTGTCACGCTTGAAGTTGTGGATTACGGCGAAGGCAAAACGCTTATGGCGTATGTACGCGATATGCGCGAACATACGAAAATGGTTCATGAGATTGCGCGGCAGAACGACCTCCTTGAAACCGTGAACCGCGTATCATCGGTTTTGCTTGAACCCGATATTGGATGCTTTGACGATACTTTGCGAAAAGCTATGGGCATTTTGGCGGAAGTAGCGGAGGTTGACGGCATCTGCATATGGAGAAACAGCAGCAATGACCTCAGATTGCGTTTCTCGCTGAGCCATGAGTGGCAAGACGGCAAATTCAGCACGCGCAAGAACAACGGCGATCTAGCCCCGGATATTTGGTTCAACGAACATCCTATATGGAACGAGGAGTTGTCGCAGGGGATTTGCCTCAACTCTTTGGTGCGCAATATGCCTCTGACTGAGCAGGCGGAACTCACGCCCAGAAATATAAAATCTCTCTTTGTGGTACCTATCTTTTTGCAAGATCTTTTCTGGGGCTTGGTGGGATTTCATCATTGCAAAGCGGAGAAAACTTTCAAAAATGGCACAACGCTTATTTTGCGCTCAGCGAGCCGAATGTTGACGAATGCTATTATCCGCCACGAAATGGCAGAAGACTTGATTACCGCAAAGGAACAGGCAGAGCAAAGCAATCGTGCAAAGACTGCATTCCTGGCAAAAATGAGCCATGAAATACGCACGCCTATGAACGCCATCACCGGCATGGCAGAACTCGCTTTGCGCAAAGATATATCCAATACTGTTCGCGAAGAAGTCACTACCATCAAACGGGCGGGCGCAAATCTCCTGTCCATAATAAACGATATTTTAGACCTCTCAAAAGTCGAAAGCGGAAAACTGGAAATTATACCAAAAGATTATCGTTTCTCATCCTTAATCAACGATGTGACAAGCATAATCAAAGCAAAGCTTGTGAATTCCAAAATTCAATTTGACTTGAAAATAGACAAAAACATACCAAACGTTCTTTTTGGAGACGAAACGAGAATCAGGCAAATATTCCTCAATGTCCTTGGCAATGCCGTAAAATTCACCAACGAAGGTTCAATATTATTTTTAATAAACGGGGAAATAACCGAAGACACGGTTGTCATAACCGCAGACATAACAGACAGTGGCAAAGGCATAAGGGAAGAAGATATTCAAAAATTGTTCGGGGACTTTGTTCAGGTGGATTTGACCTCCAATAGAGAAGTCGAAGGAACAGGGCTTGGGCTTTCCATAACAAAAAATCTTGTAGAGGCAATGGGCGGAAGCATAAGCGTTAAGTCTGAATACGGCAAGGGAAGTACTTTTATAATTACGCTGCCGCAAAAAATACGTTCGTACGAGCCCATGAAAATGTCTGAAAACCAGGAAGATGCCTCTGACTTTACGGTAAGATTCAATGCGCCAAAAGCAAGGCTCCTTGTTGTTGACGATATTGAAACAAATTTGAAAGTAGCCGAAGGCTTGCTATCGTATTACAAAGTACAACTCGATTTGTGCCTGAGCGGGCAAAAAGCAATCGGCAAAATTGATTCTGACAATCCCTATGATTTGATATTTATGGATCACATGATGCCGGAAATGGATGGTGTGGAAACTACAAGACTCATAAGAGAGAAAGGATATGAATTGCCGATCATCGCGCTGACTGCCAATGCTGTTTCTGGCACAAAAGAGATGTTCTTGTCAAACGGATTCAACGACTTTTTGTCAAAGCCCATTGATATAGCCAAATTGAATGCCATCTTGGAAAAATGGATTCCAAAAGAAAAACAGGAAGAAGCAAAGGGCGAATTTAAAAATGAGATTAGCCTGCAAACGCTTGCCGTGTTCCATAAAGATGGAATTGCCAAAATAGAGGAAATTAAGAAATGCCTTGAAACCGAGGATTACAAATTATACGTTATATATGTTCACGCATTGAAAAGCGCTCTGGCAAACATAGGCGCAAAGGAATTATCCAAAACGGCAGCAAAACTGGAAAAGGGAGACATAGAATTCATTAAAGCGCATACAGCGAATTTTTTAAAGAACTTAAAACAGCTCCTCAATAATATAAGCATACGCCTTGAAAAAAGGCAAGAAGAAAAAACTCTGAACATGGAAGCTCTGGCCGAATTAAAAGCAGCGCTTAAAACTTTAAATCCGCACGCTATTAACAAAGCTGTAGCCAATTTGCAAAATTGCGCGCAAGCAGACGGAATTCTGCAGAACGTGCTTATAGGCAATTACGACGAAGCCTTGGACGAGATAGATAAAATTCTATATTCTTGAAATCCACCATGCCTATGCAGATGAACATATCGCAGGGAATGCGGTTAGACCAGAGACTATCCGCACAGGCTATACTTACGGCACAAATTTTGCAGATGAGCTCGCTTGAGTTAGAAGCCGCCATTCAGCAGGAACTGGAAACAAACCCTCTTTTGGAAGTTGACGAAAGCAGCGAAATGGAAACGGAAGAAACGGAGCAAGAAGAAAAAAACACCAACACGGACTCGGACATAGGGCTTCTTGACAACCCCGACAGCAAATCCGATATTGACTGGGACGATTATTTTCAAGAAGGGTTCAAAGACTCTGAACCGGAAGATTTTAGCGCGCGAGACCCAGACGAGGACGAGTGGGAACGCCCTCAGAGCTATGACTTGGATATACAGCAATACTTGATGAACCAGCTGAAAGACCGAACTCTGCTGCCAGAAGTTTACGAATGCGTTGCATATTTAGCTGGCTGCGTTAGCGATAACGGATTTTTGCGAGATGAAAACGAAACTGAAACTAAAGAAAGAGATGCCAGCAAAAACGCTTTCATCAAAGCTATAGATATGGTTTTGCGAAACGAAAAACCTTTGAGCAAAGCTCCGAAAGAAGTCCAAGAAGCTTTTGAAGTGCTTCGCGGGCTGGAACCTCCTGGCATAGGAGCTTTTGATTTGCGCGACTGCCTGATTATACAAGCCAAGCGAATAGAGGACTTTTCAAAAATCGCTATTGAAATTTTGGAAAATCACTATGATCTGCTTTTGGAGCTTCGCTACGTGCAAATAGCGAAAGTCATGAATATCTCTACGCAAGAAGTTACCAATGCCGTAAAAGAACTGGCCCAGCTTAGCCCGCACCCGCTCACGCAAATTCAAGCATCAAGGCTCTCGTATGTAACCCCGGATTTCATTGTGGAAAGAGAACCTGACGGTTCATTTAGCGTAACGCTGCGAGACGGAACAAAATCCAGATTGAAAATAAACGATTCTTACAAAGGCCTTCTTAAAACAAAATCAATCAACGGCTCGGAAAAACACTGGATAAGAAATAAATTGAACTCAGCGAATATTTTTATGCGGAGCATAGCGAGTCGCAGAGAAACCATGCTTTTGGTTATGAATGCCATAGTGCGCCGCCAATACGATTTTTTCGCGCGCGGCCCGCAGCATTTAAGGCCCATGATTTTGCAGCATATCTCAGAAGAAGTGAACCGAACCGTAAGCACTGTGAACAGAGTGACAAATGGAAAATATGTTCAAACGTCTTATGGCATTTTCGAGCTTAAAGACTTCTTCTCTTCCGGCGTTGCACAAGACGATGGCACCGAAGTGAGCAATGTGAAAATAAAAGACGGCATAAAAGATTTGATAAACAAGGAAGACAAAAAAAATCCTCTATCAGACCAGGAAATATGCGATCTTCTTGAAAGGCGAGGCTTGAAAGTCGCTCGCAGAACCGTGAACAAATATCGCGAAGCTCTTGGCATTTTGCCTGTAAAGGTGAGAAAGAGCAGGTAGTTTACTATATTCATAAAATCAAACAGGAGCTTTTATGCCGATTTTAGAAACTTTGCCAAAACCGCAAGCTAAAGACTGCTTGCTTGACTACGCCGCAATTTTGCAACTCTTGCCGCATCGCTATCCTTTTTTGCTGATAGACCGAGTTATGAGTTTTGAACCGGATGCAGAAAAAGCCAAAATAACCTGTTTGAAAAACGTGTCTTTCAACGAGCCTTATTTTTCTGGCCATTTTCCAAGCGACCCTGTTATGCCAGGTGTTTTGCAGGTAGAAGCTATGGCGCAAGCTGGCTGCATTCTGGCATATTTAAAGTTTGAAGAAGAATCAAAAGGCAAAAGACCAGCTTTTATGGGAGTTGACGCTTGCAGATTTCGCCGCGCTGTTCGCCCGGGCGACACATTAAGAATCGTTGCGGAGCTGGAAGAATTTCGCCGAGGCATAATAACATTTGACGGAAAAATTTTCGTTGGCGAAGACAGAGTTGCAGAAGCAAAATTAAAAGCGACAATGGTGTGAGGCTGCAATGCGCATTTTAGTTACCGGCGGCGCCGGTTTTTTAGGCTCGCATTTGTGCGACAGGCTCATTGAGCAGGGACACGATGTCATTTGCCTTGACAATTATTTTACGGGCAGCAAAAAAAACATTGAGCATCTTATTGGCAACCCTCGCTTTGAACTTATTCGCCACGATGTAACCGAACCAATTCTGCTGGAAGTGGATAGAATTTACAACCTAGCTTGCCCGGCTTCTCCAGTGCATTACCAATACAATCCTGTGAAAACAATCAAAACCAGTTTGCTGGGAGCGGTTAATATGCTCGGACTTGCCAAAAGGGTGAAAGCCAGAATTTTGCAGGCAAGCACCAGCGAGGTTTACGGAGACCCGACTGTGCACCCCCAAACAGAAGATTACTGGGGAAACGTAAATCCCATAGGAATCCGCAGCTGCTACGACGAAGGCAAGCGCGTTGCAGAAACTCTTTTCATGGACTATCACCGCCAGAACAAAGTCGATATTCGCATTGTGCGCATCTTCAACACCTACGGCCCAAGAATGCATCCAAACGATGGCAGAGTGGTATCCAACTTTATAGTGCAAGCTCTCCAGAACAAAGATATAACCGTTTACGGAGACGGCTCGCAAACGCGCTCTTTCTGCTTTGCAAGCGATTTAATAGAAGCCATTTTGCGCATGATGGAACAAAACGAGAGCATTGGCCCCATAAATATAGGCAATCCAGGCGAATTTACAATTTTGGAGCTGGCGGAGAAAATAATCGAGCTTACGGGCAGCAAAAGCAAAATAATAAAAGAACCCCTGCCAAGCGATGATCCAAAACAGCGCAAACCTGACATATCAAAGGCAAAAAAGACCCTGAATTGGGAGCCCAAGGTAAATTTGAACGAAGGCCTAAAGGAGACTATTGCTTATTTTAAAACATTTCTAGATTAAAACGTATGCGCACGGCAATTGCATTAGTTTTAATCATTTTCCTGCTCTCATGTTCTGATAGCGAGATGCCGCCGCAATATGATCCGCCCGAAAAAGAAATCTCTTCTTCTTCGGAAGTGCCTTCATCGTCATCCTTGATACCTGAGTCATCTTCCTCGTTATTTGAATTTGAACTGCCGTCGTCGTCCTCTTTTCAATCTTCTTCCTCATCTTCTTCTTCGGAAGAACCTTCCTCCTCTTCCTCTTCCGAGCCAATTAACATACCAAATAGCGGGCACTATGCAACATCGCTCTCTTTCACTTTGCCGGATTATATCTACTGCGACAAAACAGGCAAAGCGCCAACCGAAAACAGCGATTTGAAACCAGGCTCCGCAGTAACCTTAACGCAAACCACAATTCTCCGCTGCGCAAGAATTATGGGCAGCTCCATGCGAGATCAAATCATGCGAACATACATCATCGGGCTGCGGGTGCCAAACTTGCCCATCGTTTCCATAGCGGTTAACCCCTATGATATGTTCGACAACACAAATGGCCTTTATTCGCTGGGACCCAACCCAGGCTCTCCCAATGGCAATCCTCCATACCCAAACGCAAACTATAGAAAAGACATTGAGCTTCCCATTCATGTGGACTTTTTTGAAAATGGCGTAAGCCATGCGTGGAGCTACCCGGCTGGAATAAGGATTATGGGAAACTGGTCCAGAACATTCGCAAAGAAATCCGTAATCATCACCTTCAGAGAAGAATACGGGCAAAAGAATTTAACGTATCCCTTGATCCCTGAGCATCCGCATTTGATAAAATTCAAGCATTTTATTTTGCGAAACAACGGAAATAATTTTCCCAACGATTACATACGAGATATGCTTATGACTTCGCTGACCGAAGGCTTGAAAGTGGATTATCAAAAGGGCCGCGCAGTGGTTGTGTATTACAACGGAGAATATCACGGCATATACAATTTGCGGGAACGCTCGAACAGCGATTATTTTGAAACAAACTACGACATAAATGAAAAATACATAGATTTGGTAAAAGCCGCCGGCGAAGTGAGCCAGGGTTCCGACGATGACTACCAGGATATTATGAGCTGGCTCCAAAATGTCACATTAAACGAAGCTAATTTAAAAATATTGGGAGAGCGCATCGATATAGATAATTTCACCAATCACCACCAGTGCAGAGTTTTTTACAACGACAGGGATTGGCCCGGAAACAACATGAAAAGATGGCGCTCAAACTCGCCAGCCTCAAAATGGAAGTTTTTTATGTACGACACGGATCACGGTTTTGGCAGCTATGGCAGCACCAACAGCGAAACCCGTGGCCAGACTATGCTTCAGGTTGTAACCGCAACCAATGGCCAGAGTTGGCCAAATCCGCCGTGGTCAACATTGATTTTGCGCAAACTTTTGGAAAACGAGAATTACAAAAACGCATTCATAAACCGTTTCTCGCTTTTAATAGCGACATATCTTAAATCCGCAAGAATTGAAGAGAGAATAAATACGCTTATGGCGCCCATACAGAGCGAAATCCAATACGATCAGGATAAATGGGGAAGGAAAGACGGATCTATGGACCTTAGCTCCATAAGAAATTTCGGCAACAGTCGTCCGGCTCAAATGCAATCTGAAATAACATCGTTTTTCAAATTATCTGCGCCGGTTGATATTACCATAAACGGCTATACTGCTGTTGACGGCTTGCCAATTCCAAGTTTTGCCGGCTCAAGCGTGAAATTCAAAGCCTACCCTGGCATTCCAATGGTATTAAAATGGAGCGGCGGCGAAATAACGATTGATGTAGGGCAAACCGCAGAAAGAACCTTTACTGCGGGATTATAATTTCTAAATTCATAGTATGCGTATAGGTATAATTGGAGTTGGCACCGTTGGCGGCGGCGTTGTTGAAATCATAGAGAAAAAGAGAGACGAATTTCATGCGAAGTTCGGCGTTCTTTTGGAAATTGCCGGAGTTGCAGCCAAAACAGAAGAAGAGCTTGCGCCATTCAAAGCCAAAGGCTATAAATGTTTTCTGGATGTGGCAGAACTTTTGGAAGACGAATCTATCTCTGTTATATGCGAGCTTGCCGGCGGTTACGATTTGCCGTTTAAGTGGATTTTAAAAGCTATTGAGAATGGCAAGCATATTGTGACTGCCAACAAAGCGCTTTTGGCAAAGCATGGTCACGAAATTTTTCCTCTTGCCGGAAAAAAGGGATGCCATATTCTTTTTGAAGCGGCAGTTGGCGGCGGAATTCCGATAATTCGCAGTTTGCAAGAGAGTTTTGTAGGCAACAATATCGAGTCTCTAAGCTGCATAATCAACGGAACTTGCAATTACATTTTAACGAGAATGGCCGTGGAGCGTCTTTCTTTTGAAGAAATTTTGAAAGACGCTCAAAAGCTTGGCTTTGCGGAAGCGGATCCTTCTTTTGACATAGACGGCATAGACTCTGCGCACAAGACTGCTATTTTGGCGAGCCTTTGCAGCAGAAACTTTGTAGATTTTGAAAAAATTCATGTATCGGGAATACGCGATATTGCTGCGCAAGACATTCAATTTATACATGAGCTTGGTGGTGAGGTTCGGCTTTTGGGCTTGTACAACAAGGTCGGCGACAAAGTTGACGCGAGAGTGCATCCTTGCATTGTGCCTACCGAGCATTTGCTTGCAAGCGTTAAATATGTGCTGAACGCCGTATATTTGCAGTGCGATAATCTTGGCCCAACGCTTCAGACCGGAGCTGGCGCCGGAAGGTTGCCAACGGCGAGTGCTGTTGTGGCAGACCTTGTATCGCTAGCTCGTTCCGTGGAGTCTGGGCATTTGGAGCCTTTACCCATGAGTTGGTTTAGGAGGGAGAATTCGGCGGAGCTTGTTCCCATTGGCGAGACCAGCGCGCGTTATTATTTCCGTTTTGTGACCAAAGACAATTACGGAGTTTTGGCTAAAATTACGGGTATTTTGGGTGAAAACGAAATTTCCATAGAGTCTATTTTGCAGAAGGACACCAATAATCGGGAGAAGGTGGATGTAGTGGTTACCACGGAAAAAGCCTTGGAGAGTTCGGTTCAGGCGGCTCTTGCGAAGATAGATTCTTTGCCGGAAATGAGTGAAAAAAGCAGAATGTTAAGATTTTTGGAATAGGAACCCTTGACGGAAAGCAGAAAAATTGCTAAATTTTGTGACAAAGCTTTAACTAGAGGTTCCTCAAATGAATAAGATTGCTAAAATAGCAGTTGTTGCATCACTGGCCATAGCCTTCACGGGCTGCGGCGAAGACAAAAAGAAAGCAGACGCGGAAGCTGCTGCTGCAAAGCAGGCTGCTGAAGAAGCGGCAAAGCAGGCTGCTGAAGCCGAAGAAGCAGCTGCGAAAGCTGCTGCCGAAGCTCAGAAAGTGGCTGATTCCATAGCTGCTGCCGAAGCCGAAGCCAAAAAAGTGGCTGATTCCATAGCTGCTGCCGAAGCCGAAGCTGCTGCCAAAAAAGGCGCAGTAAAGAAACAAGCTGCTCCAGCCGCAGCAAAAGAAGAAGCTAAAGCTGCTGCGAAAGAAGAAGCTAAAGCTGCTGCGAAAGAAGACGCAAAAGCTGCAGCAAGAGAAGCTGCAAAAGCTGCCGCAAAGGCTGCTGCTGGAAAATAAGCGAGAAATTTGCTTAATTTTGACCCATCTACCAAAAATAGATGGGTTTTTTATTTTAACCCTTTACAAACCTGTGACATTTTTCTATATTTACACGTGAAAATTTTCAAAATAGGAGTCCTATTATGTTTACAAAAAAAATAGCCCTTTTAGGTGCTGCAGGTTTAGCTGCGTTTGCAATGTCCTGCTCCGATCCAGACGACGAAGCTCTGGGCGGTGATTTCAATCCTGCTTTTGCAGTTGCTAATGGTACTGGTGCACTTAGCGGCACCATTGTTGCTAATGAAGGCATTAGCATTCTCACAGTTACTGCAACAGCTGACAGTAAGCCCGTTGTACTCGCAGGCCTATTGACTACAGATCTTCCTGCTACAACACTTAGTTTGTCAGGCATAGAGCTTGCTGGCGTTTGCGCAGCAACTGGCGCAACTGCAAGTAAGAGTTTCGCCATTAAAGTTATAGCAACATTCTCTGCTGGTGCTGAGCTTGTTGGAACTGGAACTGCTACCATTGATTGCGGTAACTCCAGTCAAGATAAAGCTTTGGTAAAAACACCTATAACTTTATCTGAAGCAGGTACTAGCTACGCTGATTTGGATTTGACTGGAGCCGCTATGGCTATGGGTCAAACTGCAGCAGCTGCGGTAAAGAGTTCAATCGACATGGTTGCTTACAATTCTCAGACTGGAGCTAGTGGAAGCGAGACTTCAATTTATGCACCAATTGAACTTGATTTCTTCTGGAGTGAGGATTACACTGAGAAATATTTCGGAACTGTAGCTTTCTTCCCTCTTCCGCCAACAGGTGTTGCCACCATACAAGGTGCTACAATGTTATCCCAACTTAAAGAGTTCTTGGAAGCTTTGGATCCTTTTATTGACGCTACAGAACCAGTATTTGAAATTCCAATAGCAAATAATACTGGCTTCTTGGTAAAAACAACGGAAGGTAAATTTGTTGCAGTTGTTATTACAGCTTCTGGCACAAAGACCGTTACTCTTGGCACAACAAAATGGCCTCTCGAATAATCGCTTAGTAGTTATCTACCCCCCACTCCTAATTGGCGTGGGGGGTTTTTGTTTTTATTCGCCTGATTTAAGAATTTTCTTGATTTGCTCGTAGTTGTAACCTTGGGCCATGAGGTCAAGAACTCTAGTTTCGCCAATAGCAACGCCTTCTGCTAGTCTCCTTGTTTCAATATTACTTAGACGCATTTTAAAAGAAATTTCCGGAAAAAAATGCATTTTGCAGCTCAAATGTTAAATTTTTGTTATAATTAGGTCGTTTTTTTAATTTACTATATTTGCAATAGAGCCCTCTTTGTTTCCGCCTCCAATCCTAGGGCGATTGGGTTGAAACAAAGCTAAGGGCTTTTTCTTTATCCAGCCATCTTACCAGTTTATTGCCGCTTTTTAGCCAATTCATTATTTCTGCAACTCGGTCTTTTGGATAAACGCTTCTAATATCATTTACTTCTAGATTAACTTTATTTCCATTTGGACTTTTAAAATGCCTTATTGCCACAACAAAGTTATTGCCGTTTTTATCTTTTAATTCGGTAAGTATTATATTTGAATTGTCATTGAGCTTTGTGCTTTTGAATACAACTATGGGATTATTTATAGCCATTGGCAAATCTTTTATTTCCGAAAGTTCAAACGGATGATTATTTCTGTAATCTGCGTTAGATTTGTTCACTAACCTGCTTGCTTTTAGCTCAATTGGTAAATTAAGCAGCCCTGCAGACAATAGATTTTCGCTTGGGTAGCCTAGATTATAAATATGCTCTTCGGGGAGCGACCCTTCTATCTGTCGTTGCAATTCTATATTGAATTGTTTTACAATGTCGTTCATAGGACAAAGTCTCCTTGTTTCCATATTACTTAGACGCATTTTAAAAGAAATTTCCGGAAAAAAATGCATAAAAAAGTGAAAAAAATGCATTTTGCAGCTCAAATGTTAATTTTTTGCTCTTTTTGCACCCTGGTTTGGCGGGCTTTTGTATATTAATGAGTAACCGACTGTGTTCTACGCTTGTCAAAGACAGGTTGCTTTGACCCTGTTAAATCAGGAGAGTCTGAACTTAAGAGAGAACCCTTTATGGGCTTACCTCGGTCGGTTTTTATCTACTATTGCATCCGCTAAAATTATTGTGCCGTCACTGTAAGTTTTGCTTATTACAACGCTTTTTAAAAGGAAAATCTGGAAAAAATTTTGAACTATTCGAAATTTTCGAATAGTTGCCGCATTCATATGATAATTTATTGTATTTACGCCGACATCATAAAGCGTAGCAGCGTTTTTTAAATTCTTTGAATACTGCTTTATAACTGAAAAATTCTCAGTCTAATTGAGAATTTTAAGTTTTATGCATTTTTTTTCTGGATTTTCGCTTTATTTTCCGTCTAAGTATTATGAAGAAGGAAAAACAGAGTTTTGCAATACCAACAATCTCCAGAAAAACAAGGAAATTGTTCGACAGATCGTTCAAGTTCATAATGACCAGGGCCAGCGCGCCAGCCGTGGTGCATCTGATAAACGGGATTTACAAGAAGAATTATCCGCCCGATACCGTTGTAGAGGTCAGGAAGCCAAGGGAGTACATAACGGAGAGCCCAGAATCGGGAGCTCTAGGAGAAACATTCACCGACATGGTCATAACCCTTTCCTGCGGAGACCGAAAGGATACCTATCTCATAGAAGCCCAGATAAAAGACGACATGGAGATGTGCTTGAGGGTTTTCAACTACAGCGTGTCTGTAGCTTTGGAGAACAAGGTTGTTTCCGAGGATGGAACGCATCTTCAAATAGATATGCCTGCTCCAGCGGTAATTTATTGGGAAACGAGCAAGACTAAGGACTTTCTGACCATAGAAATGCGTTTCCCGGGCAACAAAAGCGTTGTTTACCAAGTTCCAGCGTTCAAAGTGCTGGAGCACAGCGTTTCTGAGCTTGAGCATCTTGCTTTGCTTTTGCCGTTTTACCTTTTGAAGGTTAGGGCTGAATTGAAGAAAAGCGAAGCAGATTCCGCAAAGCGCAGAGAGCTTGCCAAGAGGCTGGCTGGATATGTGAATGAGATAGCTGAAGCTCTGCATATGAGCCAGGAAAATAGCTATATTACAGATAAAGATGCCGCAATGCTCAAGGAACGCATGGCCAAAATGCACTCTGAGCTTTACGGCGGGTACAAAGAGTTTACGGAGGTTGACATGACTTTGGAGCAGATGTATAAAACGAGCGTGCTCAAGAAAATTGATGATGCAGAAGCCAGAGCAGAAGCCAGAGCAGAGGCCAGAGCAGAGGCCAGAGCAGATGCTAAGGCTGCGAAAGCTGAGAAGCGTGCCATTAGCCGAATCGCCAAGGCTATGAAAGCTACTGGCGATACGGTTAGCAAAATCATGCGTTGCACAGGGCTTTCTCGCCGTGAGGTTATGGC
>WQSA01000031.1 GCA_009788135.1 Candidatus Fibrimonadales bacterium | reverse complement strand
CCTTTGAGCTTGAACTCTTCTTCAAATATATTCGTTGTGGATGTGTATTTGGAATTGTCCAGAATCAGTGCAGTTCTTGCGTTTAGCGTATTGTACGCAAATGATGCAAGCGCTTTGGCTTTTGCAGGGTTTACTATCATCGGCGAGATAATAGGCATGCTGTCTTTTTCCGCCGCTTCCGCAAGTGCTTGCGTAACTTCCGGGAAGCTGGAACCTATTATGGCAATCACGCCTTTTTCTTTTAGCGCTTTGTATTGCTCTATGGCATATTGAACGTCGTTCTTGTCGTCCAGCACTATTATGTCAAGCTGTTTGCCAAGAATTCCACCCTTTTTGTTGAGCACGTTCCTTGCCAGCTGCAATCCGTTGAGCGCTCTTATGCCCTCATTGCATAACTCGCCCGTAAGCGGAAAAAGCCCGCCTATTGTGATATATTCCTGCTGCTCGGGTTTTGAATCTTTGCCGCAAGCGAGCAAGAAAAACAAGATAATGCCGTGGAGAAAATATCGTTTCATTTATTTAGCCTCTAGTAAAGCGGTGATCTCTTTTGAAGCATCGTCGTAATTGCCCTGCAGAACATTTTGCAAAATGTTGTCTGCCTGTGCAAAATCGCGCAACTCGCTTGCAATTTTATCTATGGTATCAATATCCAAATTCTCAATAGCTTCTTTCAATTTCAGCAGTTTGTTTGTATCCAGAGGCTTGTCATGTTTTTCTCCGATAACTTTTTTTATGTTGTCTAAAAGAATTTGCAAAGACTCCAATAATAGAGTATTGTATTTTTTTATGTATTCGAGATCTCCTTGCCTGCCCGCTTTTTCCAAGTCTTTTGCCAAGTTGGATATTTCATGTGCGCCAACGTTTGCAGAAGCGCTTTTCAATGCATGAACATAAGTGACGTATAAGCTGTAATTGCTCTGTTCCAGGCATTTTTTTATTTCCTCAATTTTCTGCTCTCCATCTTTATGGTATATGGCAAGCGTATGCAAATAATTCTCAAGCGTTCCGCCTGCAATTACAACGCCCCTGCGAATATCCAAGCCTTCTATTTCAACATTCAATTCAAAATCGTCTTCAACAATTTCGTTTGTCGCTTCTTCTTGCTTTTCTTTTGGAATCCATTTTTTCAAGATATTATTCAGTTTTGCCATGTCAATGGGTTTTGACAAAAAGTCATTGAACCCGTTTGCCAAAAACATCTCCCTTACGCCTGCAACGGCATTGGCAGTCAATGCCACAATCGTATGTTCATAATTCTGCTCCCTCATGCGCTTTGTAGCTTCTACGCCGTCCATATCGGGCATCATGTGGTCCATGAACACCAAATCGTATGGAGTGCCTCGGAGAGCTGCTGCCAGGGCTTTGTCAATCGCTTCTTGCCCTGTTAGGGATAAATCAACCTCTATTTTGTAAAGATGCAGCAAGCCTTCGGCTATTTTCAGATTTGTGGCAATGTCGTCAACAACAAGGACTCTTGCCTTAGGCGCATTGAATTTTATCACAAAATTGGTATTTTCTTCAAAAGCGGGAACAGAATTCAACGCTTCAATATAACGAACCTTTTGCGGCAGCATAACGGTGAACTTGCTGCCCTTGCCATATTCGGAAGTTACGCTTATGTCTCCGCCCATTGCCTCTACAAGGCTTTTGGTTATAGCAAGCCCAAGACCCGTGCCCTCTATGCCTTTGTTGGTAGCCAAATCTATTTGAACAAAATCGCCAAACAGTTTCCCTATATCTTCGGGTTTTATGCCAATGCCGCTATCTGCGACTTCCATTGTGAGGAAAACAGTATAATCTCCAGCCTTCTCGACTATTTTTCCGTTCACGTAAAGAGATATGGAACCGCTTTTCGTGTATTTAACAGCGTTGTTCAAAATATTGAGCAGCACTTGCCTGATTCTCGTTTCATCCCCAAGAAGAGCATTTGGTATAGTGCTGTCTATATTCACATTGAAATTTATGGAAGAATCGGTAATTCTCGCTTTGATAATGCTTGTCACATCGTGTATCAAAGATGAGAATAAATAATTTCTCGGAACAATTTCCAGCTTGCCGCTTTCGATTTTTGAAAAATCCAGAATATCGTTGATAATGGATAAAAGATTTTCTCCTGCCCGCTTTATTGTCATAATCTCTTCTCGGACAGTTTTCGATACGCCGCTTCCGTGCAGAACCATCTCTGCCATTCCTATAATTGCATTCATAGGCGTGCGTATCTCATGGCTCATTTTTGCCAAAAACATTGATTTCGCATGATTGGCCGCTTCTGCCTGGGCAGTGCGAGCTTGTACCAATTCTTCAAGCCGCCGGCCTTCATTGCGTTTTATCAGCAATAAAAAAAGCACGAGCATCAATACGCACAAAAGAAGAATTGACACGCCAATCAACCAGGGGTGCTGAGCTTTCGCTATTCTTCCCTTGTAGTCGTAAGTCTTGAGCGCCCACTGCTCGGATATGCTATTTATGTCTATTATATGAAGAGCTTTGTTGAAAATAGAGCATAGAATTTCGTGGTTTTTGTTGAATCCAAAGTAAGACTCCGCAGCCAAGTCAAACAACAGATTGGCTTTATAGCCTGCAAACTCATGGTAGTTTGTCAAAGCGAGCAGCCTGCGCTGGCTAGACATCACCATGTCCACCTTATTGTTTTCCAAAGCGTCAAAGGAAGCGTTTGAACTTTCATAATCTATTGTATTGGAATGGTTGGGAAACCATTTGTAGAACATTTCGGAATAAGCGGTGCCGTGCGGCACTCCAACCTTTGCGCTTAAAACTTCTTTGATAGTTACATTGTGAAATCCAGATTTGGACAAGAGCGCATATTTGTCTGACATGCTTGGAATGCTTGGCCATAAAAAGCCATCTGCAATCCGCTCTTCCGTAGGTATAAGCTCGGATATCATATACGCTTCGCCGCTGGTCAGCAGTTTCAGCAGTTCAGGCCATTCTGTATCGCTGTCGTTTAAGCGCTTAAAAGATAGCCCAATTAGCCCTTGCATTTCTTTTAGCACATCATAATAAATGCCCTGCCACTCATCTTCGTATTTATTGTAAAAGCTTATGGGATAATTGTAATGCTCCGATACAAACGGAATAACCGGATTGTCTCGTATATAAGCTCGTTCTTCTTCTGTGAGCATCATATATAGCTTGTGCCCTCGGTACTCTTGCCATCCAAGTTTTTGCAAGTTTGTTATATATCTAGCGGTAGCCTTGTCTTTCAATGCCTTTTGCACAACAGAGATAATTGGCTTAAGTTTTGGATTTTGAGTGGCAAAAGAAACCTGATTATGAATTAGAGGAAGAAAATCATAGGCTACAATATCTCCATAATCATCAAAAGCGGCTTCTTGTATGCATTCATTGAAAAACGCATCTATCTCTTTATCTTTTAAAGCTTTGTGAATAGAATCCGTATCGCTTATGTAAAAAATTTCATAAGAACTTGGCTCAAGACTGGAAGTTACGCTTTTAACCACGGCGGAGTTTTTCTCGAATGCATATCGCAATGGCCGCATTATCTCAATCCGGGAAAGAGGTTCGCTGTCCACTATCCTGAAGTAGCGTATGGTATGCGTAGCAATGGGATCCGTTATGAAATAATCTTTTATCTGCTCGTCGTTGGGCGTAATATCGCTTATAAAATCAACTTCTTTGGACGGGGCATATTCCGGGATAAATGGAATTGCGAATATTTGCTCAAGCCATTCGCCAAGCAATGCGGAAAAACCCCTTATTTCTCCGTGTTTGTTGCGAAAAGCTTCTACGCTGGGCGCTACGGCATAGACAAAAGAATCGGTTTCTTTGCGTATAGCTTCAATAGCCTGAATTTCCTCGGATGTAACTCCCGGAATGTCTTTGTAAGAGGAATAAGCGTATTTCTGCGGTGCGGTATTAGGCGGTTTTTCCGTTGAGATTATATTGCAACCGGATAAAGCAATCAGCAGGATTGCCAATATGTTTTTTTTCCAGTGTATATCCAATGGTTATGTCTCCGGTTGCATATAACCTATTTTTAATATAGCAAATTAAACGCTATAAAAAATTATTTTTTGGCTTTTTGCGCCGGTTTTGCCGCTTTTTTCTCAATATCAAAGAAATTTGGGGTTAAAACTCCGCTTTTGCAGAAAACCATAGCACGTTCAATGGCATTTTCCAGCTGGCGGATATTTCCAGGCCAGGGCTGGCTTTGAAGCGTGGCAATGGTATCTTCGCTTGCTTCTTCCACAGCGTAGCCGTTTTCTTCGTTGAATTTGTTTATAAAATAGTTCAGCAGATATGGTATATCTTCAGTTCTCTCCCTTAAAGGCGGAATGTTCACAGGCACAACGCTTAAGCGATAGTATAAATCTTCCCTGAACGTTCCGTTTTCCACTTCTTTTTTCAAATCCCTGTTCGTGGTGCAGATTATGCGAGCGTCAACCTTTATCTCATCGTCTCCGCCAACTCGCACAATTACGCGCTCTTGCAGAACTCGCAAAAGCTTGCTCTGCGCAGCGAGCGGCATTTCTCCGATTTCGTCCAATAAAAGGGAACCTCCATCTGCAAGCTCAAATTTGCCTCTTCTCGTTTTCAAAGCGCCTGTGAAAGAGCCCTTTTCGTGCCCAAAAAGCTCGCTTTCTATCAAAGATTCCGGCAAAGCGGCGCAGTTTATCTTGACAAACGGCCCTCCGGCCCTCAAGCTTTGGTAATGCACTGAGCGAGCCAAAACTTCTTTGCCAACCCCAGATTCCCCAGTTATCAGAACCGAAGCGTTTGTTGGGGCAACAGTCTCTACAAAATTATTCAGAACCGCAAATTTTTCCCCATGCCCTATGAAATTCTTTTCGCACAGTTTTTTTCTCAGAGCGGAATTTTCCGTTCTGTACTTGTATTTTTCAAGCACCATTGCAACGGCGTGTTCTATAATTTCCACTTGCAAGTCTTTTTTTTCTATATAATGGTCGGCACCGCTCTGCAGAGCTTCCACTGCCATCTCAATTGAGCCATAAGCGGTCATCATCAAAAACGGTTGCGACGGCCTGTCTTTTTTCACCGCTTTCAATAAATCCAAACCAGTCATGCCTGGCATTTTAAAGTCTGAAATTATCAAGTCTGGATTTACGACTGCAATCTGTTCCAAGGCTATTTGCGGATTGGCAGCAATAGTGCAGCGATGCCCGCTGAGCTCAAGAATATCCGCAACTGCGTCTCGCACAATTTCTTCATCGTCAACTATCAAAATTTTAGCCATTGAGTGGAATATAGAAATTTCTATATTAACTCCATGCTTCGTTTAATTATTGTCATATCCGTTATTATCTTGGTTTCTTGCGCAGGAAAAGAACCGCAGCCTCAGGTGCAGCCACAGGCTCAAATAGAGCTGCAGGCTCAATCTCCCATTATTGTTAGAGACACGGTTCACAGATTCCGTACGGACACTTTGAAAATAACAGTGAAAGAAACGGAATCGCTCAGAGCCATGCAAAAGAGCATAGACTCTTTGCTTGCAGGCAGAGAAACGGCAAAAGCCATAGATATGCTTAAGCTGTATGTTCAGCAGCACAGCAATTTAGACAGGCTGGGATTTCGCACTTTGCAACTTGCCGGGCTGCTTAACCAGACAGGGCAAGGCGCAGAAGCTCTTGCTGTTTTGGAAGGCTTTGCCGTATATAAACCCGCTATAAATTTTTGGATAGACAGCGCAAATACCATGTATGATAGAATTTCCGGCACAAACAAAAACTTTGTTGAAATAGACCCGGCAAGGCAAGAAAACATAAACGCCCTGGTTGTGCAAATTCGCAATTTGAAAAACACGAATGCCAACCCCGCTCAAATAATATTTTTTGCAGACAGCTTGCGCTCGCTAGCTCCCAGCGATTCAATTCTGATTTGGCTGGAAAAACAATTGCCGTCTCAAACCGAAAGCTCGAATGCTTTCTGCGAAGAACAGAGAAAAGTTGCTGCAGAAAAATTTGATGCTTCTCGCAAAAACAAAGCAAGAGCGAACGCATTGCTTGGCGAAGCGATTGATGCTTTGGATAAATGCCTGGCAAGAACGCCTTCCACTGAAATGAGAAAAAAAGTCCAGCAAAATAAAGACACGTTGGAAAAGCAAAAGCAATGAAAATATTGATATTGGCTTTATTTATAGCGTCTTGCGCTCCTTTAAGGCCGCTTGCTCCCAAAAGCGCTTCTCCTTACAGAGTTCCTCCCAATGTTCCTTCTGCCAGAGTTGACTATAGTGCAGAAAGCATAACAGGAATAGAAGCCTGGGATAATGTTCTCAAGCCGTGGCTTGGAACTCCGTATATGTCTGGCGGTGCTTCCAAAAGCGGAACTGATTGCAGCGGATTTGTATCCAGCGTTTATCTGGAAAAAGAGGGAATGTATATACCCAGAACAACTACCGACGGGTATAAAATGGGGAAGATAGTTTCAAAAGGAGATTGGGTTATAGGAGATCTGGTTTTCTTTGGGGAAAAATCAAAAGTCAATCATGTTGGAATTTACGTTGGCAACGGAAACTTTATACATGCAAGCACTTCCAGAGGCGTTATGATAAGCCCTCTCAGCGATGCTTACTGGGAACCAAAATATATGGGTGCAAGGAGATATTTATGAACAAATTTGTTTTGCAGATTAAGTGCCCAGATCAGAGCGGGCTGATAGCTGCATTCACTCAAGGCATTGCGCAAACAGGTGCAAATATTCTGGATTTAACTCAACACACTTCAAAAGACATAAATTCATTTTTTCTTCGCGCTCTTATAGAATGCGAAAGCGATGCCATTCCCAGAATAAAGGAGCATTTTTCCAAGCTGGAATCTGAAAAATCCATGGAATGGAAGCTGCGAGACGCCGAGCACAAAACCAGATTGGCGCTCTTCGGTTCCACCACAGACCATTGCTTTTACGAGCTTCTGCTCTCTCACAGAGACGGCGCATTGCCTTGCGAGTGGACTTGCATAATTTCGAACCACACGGTTTTGGAGCCTTTGGCCAGAGCGTTCAATTTGCCATTCTTTTTGGTCCCAAGCGATATTCCCAAGCCTGAGCAGGAGAGCAAGTTCAATGAAATTTTGCGTGCATCAAAAACGGAAGGCATAGTGCTTGCACGTTATATGCAGATTTTGAGCAAGGAATTCACGGAAGCCTGGAAATATAAAATCATAAACATTCATCATGGATTTTTGCCGGCGTTCAAGGGAGCAAAGCCGTATCATCAGGCGTGGGCCAAGGGAGTGAAGATAATAGGGGCAACGGCGCATTTTGCAACGGCGGATTTGGATCAGGGTCCCATTATTTGGCAAAGCGTTCAGCAGGTTGTGGACACGGGCAGCATTGAGCAGTTTATTCAAATGGGAAAAGAAGTTGAAAAGCGCACTTTGCTTTATGCATTGAAGCTATGGCTTGAGCACAGGGNGTTTTTATACGAGGGTAGGACGTTTGTGTTGTAAAATTTTACTTATTTGCGAAAAAAAGCACTAAAGTTTTCTAAATTTATACCGATATACTGTCAAAGAGAGGTATTATTATGGCAATTTCCAACATAGGCGGTCCCGCAATCAGCGCAGATTTGATGTATCAATTCTACGACAATAAGGCGATAACCCCAAAAATCCGTGCGACAGTACAGCAGAAACAGGAAGCCGCAGGCTCAGACTCCAAAGAGAGCGCCAGCACTTCAAACTCCAATTCTGCTTCAAAATTTGGTCCGGCTACGCGTGTTAGCATAACTGACCAAATTATACGCATGAACATCGCCAATGGCACCACAAAGATGGAAAAAGAAAGCGACAAAACGGATGAGGCTTCTAAAACAGAGGGAACAACCGCCGCTAAGAAACCATCCAGATACGATGTTCTCACCGAAGTTAAGAAGAGCATATCAGAGCGCGAGGCAGCAGCCAAAGCAGAAAAAGATGCAGTATTGAAAGGAATTGCAGATAAGATAGCTGCATCCGAAAAACCAGCCGATGACGAATAATATCGGCGCAGGGGCGACCATTGCGGTCGCCCTTTTGCTATTCATCCCCATCCACGCATCAGAATGGGTTCAGAAATACGTTTTAGCAGCAGGCATTGATATTGCCATAACCAAAGGCGATTTGGACGGCATTTCCGGAATGAAATCCAGCGAAAAATCAGAATTTCCTGAAAGGGTTATTTTGCCAGAGATACCATTTTTCATAGTTTATGCCTTTGATGCACGTGCCCTTGCAGACGCCAATTCCATAGCCTTCAATTTCGGGCTTGGATACCCAGAATACGAACATACTGAGCAAACCGGCGATGCGCGATACTTGCGACTAGGCTTGGAATACCAATATCATTTTTTTTGGCCAGAACCTTTTAGAATAGGAACAGGCATAGGCTATGCGTTTTCTTCCCTGCGCTTTCCCAAAGCTTCCGTTGGCGAAGATGGCAAATGGAGTTATGCGAATTTCACGGGCAATGGCCCCCATGCAGTGCTTTCCGCAGAGTATTTTTTCACGGAGAATATCGCCGTAGAATGTGCAATTCGCTATCGCTTGCTTCATCTTAACCGCATGGCAACGGATTTGAACGATGTATCAAAATTAAGCGACGTGGTTTGGCAGGGGATGGGCGAGTTTGGAATCAGGGGGATGTTTGTATTCTGACAAAATCTCGCAAGCTCAGGATTTGCTCGCAAAAAATCGTCCTGAGCTTATGGAAAATCGCGCCGTTTACGAAGCCATTTTGCAATTTTACTCAGATAATGCGCTGATAGGAACCAGTCTGCTTGACTTGATGGAACTTTTGAAAAACAGAAAAATTGAAGTTCGCAAAACAAGCGCAGGAACTTTCAAGGAATGCATATATAATCTATTGGATGAACTTCCCGAGCTGACTGCAGCAAAAGGAATGCTCCGCTACTACGAAGCTCCAAAAAATTTTGATTGGCAGGAATGCGAAAGCGCGGAAATGGCCTTTGGCGAGGCATTGACCCAAGATATTTACGGATGGAAACCGGATTTCTGGACAATTTTTGCGAAAGAAACCGATAATTGCGAGTTAACAGTAGTATTTGCGCATGGCGATTAGCAAAAGCATAGCGATTTGCCAAAACCAAGTAGCTTGATCTTTAAAAAATTCCCCTCTCCTAGAGGGGTGGCAGCGAAGCTGACGGGGTGTAGCGAGCTGCAAGCTCGCAGCAATGAAATCTGTTTCCTTTTTTGCCAGGTATATTAAGAAAATTGCGTAAATTGCGCAGAAGGCCAGCGTTTCCAGCGAAAATCCCGCGTGAAAGAGCGCAAATGCCGTTCCAGCCATGAAGTTTGATAGGTAAAGCGGATGCTTTATGAATTTGTAGGGACCTGTTTTCACAATTTCGGGGCAAGATAGCTCGCTTCCTCTTGAATGCTCGCCGATGTGCATTCTGGCCCAGATTCTAAGAAAAATTGCAGCTATGAAAAGCGGTATCCAAATATATTCAAACTGCGCTGGGGGCAAGAGCAAAAGCAAAACGCCTAAGAAAGCAGCTATTATTCCTCGATGTTTATACAAATAACGCTCCGGTAAACCTTTCTGCCTTCTTTTTTGTACTTCTTTTCAAATCCGGTTTCTATGCCATAAGTTGGCAGGGCGGTGTTTTCTTCCAAGATTTTTGCTTGGGGAAAATTGCGGAACAGGTTCAAGGCAAGCTTGTTGTATTCTTCGTGATCGGTGGCCCAGTAAAAATGTCTTTGGCCTGGCTTCAACACTCTGCAAATTTGCTCCAAAAAACCTTCGCGCAAAATAAGGCGATTTTTTTGGTGACGTCGCTTTGGCCAAGGATCTGGGAAATACATATGAACTTCGTCTATGGAATTGTTTGATATTAAATCTCTCATAAAGTAAAATAAATCGCCATGCATCACAGAAGCGTTTTGCAACCCAAGCTTTTGCAGTTTTTTTACCGTTGAACGTGCGCAGTATAAATCCCATTCTGCGCCCAAGATAAAATTTTGCGGGAATTTCTGCGCATATTGAACCAAAAATGCGCCTTTGCCTGAACCTATTTCCAATATGCATTGCGATTGCCCGCTGCGTATCGGCATATAATGCCATAAAAACGGAACCTCGCTATCATTGTAAAATCTGTGCTGAAACTCTATCAATTCTTTCGCTCCGCCATCGCTTCAAAAAAGTCTTTCAGCAAAGTGTTTATGCTGCTCGGCGGCAATTTCTCCAAAACTTCCGTAGCTTTTTGCAAATGAAAACTGGCTACGCTTTTTGCCTCTTCAAAGCAATTGGCATTTTTCAATTTTTCAACTATCAAATTCGCTGTGTTTGGCTCGGAAGCATTCTTTATCAAATTTTCCATTTCTTCTTTTGGATTTTTCTGAAAATAGAGCAGCATGGGCAAAGTTATCAAACCGTTTTGCAAGTCTTCAAACTTCTTTTTTCCCAAGCTTTCCGCTCCAATGCCGTAGTCCAGAATATCGTCTATTATCTGGAAAGCTATGCCAAAATGCAAGCCGAGCTTTCCGCAATCTTCAACTATTTCGTTGTTGTAACCCGCTAAAATCGCTCCGCATTTTGTACAGGCTATGAGCAGAGAAGCCGTTTTGCCCTCAATTACCCGTATGTATTCATCAAATGAAATGCTCATGTTTTCTGCATGGTCAATTTCCAGAATTTCTCCGGCAACAAGCGAGCTTGCAGCATTTGCCAAGTTTTGCGGAATGCGGCGATCTTCTTCTTCAAGAACAAAAACCAAAGATTGCGCAAGCATGTAGTCTCCAGCCAAAACCGCTATCTTATTTCCAAAAGCGCTGTTCATGGAGCTTTGCCCTCTGCGCAACTCGCTGCCGTCTATAACATCGTCGTGCACAAGGCTTGCCAAATGCAGCATCTCAACGCTTGCCGCTGCTCTGGCCATTCTTTTTAAATCTTTCGTTTCACAGTTGCTATTTGCCAAAAGAAAGAGCAAAATTGAGCGAAGCCTTTTCCCCGGTCTTCCAACTGTTTGCGTAATGCGTTCTCTCAATCCTTCCGGGGATTTTTCAGCGACTTCTCGCATCATTTGAGCCGAGAGGTCCAGCGCAGGCTGAACCAAACTTCGGGCTTCTTCTATTACGTCTTGGTATTTATCGGAAAAGTTCACTGATTATCTCTTAAAAACTTAAGCCTCGCTCTATATTCTTTTTTCAAGCAGGCAACATCGTCCTCGCATTGATTTCGCTTCTTGGTCCATTCCTTTTGGTCGTCTTCAAAATAATCTGCTATAGGCTTATACAATTTTAGCATTTCCAAATTCATATTTGCCAATTCTTCATCGCCGCAAATCGCTACGGCAGCCTTCGCTTTGGTTGTTTTGCAATTAAAACCTGTTTTGTAAGTTTGAGCTCCAGCAGTTGAAGCGGATTCTTTTTCTTCTCTTTCCGTTTTTTCCTGTTTTTCTGCCTTTTCTGTTCTTGGCGGCGGCCACACCATTGGTTCTTCTGCAATTATGCGCTCGGCTTCCGCTTTTCGTGCAGCTTCTTCGGCTCTTCGTGCAGCTTTGGCGGCTTCTGCGGCGGCGGCAGCGGCGGCAGCTTCCTCTTTCTGCTTTTCCTCTATAGAATCTGCAATGTGTTTTTCTATGCTATCGGCATCTAAACTTTGCTCGGAATTTTGTTGCAAAGCATTTGCAGCATTCTCGTTTTCGGCTTCCTCATCTATATAACAATTTTTAACAAGAAATGCAATAATTGCAATAATAATTATTATTATAACATAACGAAAATAACCTTTCTTCTGTGTTACCGGCTCGGCAAATAAATAATTCTCTGCTTCTTTTGGACCATCTTCTTTTGAGCTTTCTTCCTTTGAACTTTCTTCTTTTGAGTCTTCGGCTTCTTTTAACCCATGCTCTTCTCTCAATTTTTCCTTTTCTTCTTTTAATCTCCGCTCCTCTTCTTTTAGCCTTTCCTCTTCTTCTTTTAGCTTTTCATCTTCTTTTTTTAATCTTTCTTTTTCTTTTATTATTTTTTCCTTTTCTCCTTTTAATCTCTGCTCTTCTTCTTTTAGCCTTTGCTCCTCCTTTAATCTTTGCTCTTCTTTTAGCCTTTCTTCTTCGGCCTTTAGCCTTTCCTCTTCTTCTTTTAGCCTCTGCTCCTCCTTTAATCTTGCTTCTTCTTTTAGCCTCTCCTCTTCTTCTTTTAGTCTCTGCTCTTCCTTTAATCTTGCTTCTTCTTTTAATTTTTCAGCTTTTTGTTGCATTTCGGTCAGCATTCTCTTGACTTCTTCAACAGAATATTTAATTCCGCAGTGTTGGCAAATAAACAAGCCATCTTGTTTAAGCAATTCGCCCTGACACACTTCGCAAACTACTTGTTTCATTTTTTACCTACCTCGTCTGGTTAAAAATTTACTCATGGAGTAAAAGATAGAAAAAACAGGAAGCTCGCAGTGGAGACTCTAAAAAATCGGGACAAAAACACTACTCCAGTAAAAAATCAATCACATTCTTAATTTTTATCCCATCATAAGAAGCTATAAAATTCTTATCCTGTGTCAATATCACTTTCTCATGATTGTCTTGCATGGCAAAATCTCCCAATTTCTATAAATATACAAAAGTTTTTGGAAATTCTTGCAAAAACTATAACTGTAATGGCTCCGCCGCTATAAATTCATCTATGTTATTTACAATATACTGCGAACTCAGTAATTTCTCACCCCTCATAATGCGAGCCACACTGCACAATTATGAGATGCCCGTTTTCAACCTTATAAATAATTCTGTTTACATCGTCTATCCTTCTAGACCAAAAACCGCTCCAATTCTCTTTCAAAGGTTCCGGTTTGCCAATCCCCTCATAAGGACTTCTATCAATATCTTTTAACAGAGCATTTATTCGTTTCAAAGTTTTTTTGTCTTGCGACTGCCAGTAAGTATATTCTTCCCAAGCATTATCCGAAAAAGATTTATTCATTCTCCATAGCCTCTAATTCTTCCATAGTTTTCACAACAATTTTTCCAGCTTTGTATTGCTCTATGGAGTCTCTAAGCCTGGCTTGATTCTTTTCGCTGTAAAAAGGATCGGAAATGCTGAATGGCATTTTACCCAAACGCAAAGCTTGACGAATAAACACATTAACAGCGGTTGACAGATTCATTCCAAAAGAATGGAACATATCTTCAGCCTGCTCTTTAACAGCCCTATCTAAGCGAATAGTGACATTTATGCTTTCAGACATAGTGCAATCTCCTTCTGTTTAAGTATAAATATAGTAAATTGCACGAGATTTAATTGAGAAAAATCAGATTTTTAGTGACAAAGGATAGGTTCGCACTATCTATTCCTCTCGGAGACCCGGTTAAGGGCTGGGCTTCTATTCCCCGCTAGCCTAGGCTAACCTCTTTGCCATACTCATAATATCGGATTTTCAGGATGGAAGCTTTAGGCAATTTAGTCATCAGGAAAACAGCCTTTTCTCCAAAAAATGACATGAAAATGACGGATTTTGGGGTTTTGTTGATGAAAGTTCGGGGAAGTTGTGGGGAACCGGAAGCTTTTTATTAAAATAATATATATTACATCCATGCTACAAACATATTCCGATTTAATCGCTAAAAAAACGCTGTTTGCAAATTTACCCACATTCACATTCCTTGTTATTCTGCTTGCCATGCTTGCACTGCCAGCTTTCGCCAGAGTTGGAAAGCTTGCTGCGCTGGTGATACCAGTGGAGTTCCAGGATGTTAAGTCCATGCACACTAAGGAACAAATAGAGGAATTTTTCGACTTGGTTCACGATTACTATTACGATATTTCAAACGGACGTTTTGAATATACCAATATTGTTACTCCTATTATCACCCTGCCATACGACAAATTGCATTACGAAAACCAAGATAATAGACAGCCTATTATCGCAGATGCGTTGGACATACTGGCAGCTATGGATTTTGATATTAGCGAGGTTACTATCAATGACAACAATAGGGTACAAGCACTCAATATATTTTATGCCGGAAGTGGTTTTGGTGCACATCAGGGAACGCATTACAGTGATGTTACTATAAGCGGTGTTGGTGTCAGGCTCTACCAGATGTCTGGCATGGGAACTGACGGCAACCTACGCAAACGCCTTAGTGCGGTAGTGCACGAAAGCGGTCATTTGGTGCCAGAGCCAAGATGGCCGGATTTGTATTATAGTGGCGCAGACCCCGAATTTTCATTCGGGTTACGTAGATGGTGCGTGATGGCTGACGGCACAGGAGACGGAAGCTGGCCTCAACAACCCAACATTTATTTAAGGCATTTATCCGGATGGGCCGACGCCATTGATATTACCAACGCTGCGCCGGGAACAGAATTTTCCATTGAAGCGAATGGTAATAAAGCTTTTGTGTACAGGAGAAACGATAAGGAGGCTTACTTTATTGAAGCACGCTTGCGCAAAGGCCGAGACTCGCTTCTCCCGGGAAGCGGGCTTGCTATATGGCATATTCATACAGATGGCTCTAATATAAGCTCAAGCCCAGGCTTCCCTCGCGTGGCGCTTGTGCAAGCTGATGGACGAAATGATCTTTATTACAAGGCCAATAGTGGCGATAACACCGACCTTTTCCGCGCGGGCGTTAGAACTAAGTTCAATAGCACAACCAGCCCAGCCGCCATTTGGCACGATGGTACACCATCTGGCATAAGCATCTCTCATATAAGCGACACCGGTGCGGTGATGACATTCAGGATTGGAGATGGAGACTACGAAGATAAAATGCAGCCAAAATACAAGTTTTACAATGATGTTATGTCTTATGCAAGGGCAACGGAAAATGTTGAGGCTGTAGTCGATGAAAACTTCACGCTTGACGATATGCTCATTAGCATTCCGGCACCAAAAACGCCTGGCATAACTCTTACCATACGAAGTGCAGGAACTACGCCTGCTATTATCAAGCGTGGCGTAATAGGCAACTTATTTACTGTGGGTTCCGGCAGAACGCTCATTTTGGAAAATATAATTATAGATGGTGGCGGCAATGCTAACTTTGGCAAGGAAGAATGCTATGATGAATTTGATGACGACGGCAATTTGATAGGCGATCCCTGCGAGGAAGTTGCAGCGACTGGCGGCGGTGGAACGCTCGTGAGAGTGAATGCTGGCGGTACGCTGATTATGAAAGAAGGCGCAGTATTGCGCAATAATGTAAACTCCGATAATGGTGGCGGCGTATATATATACTCTAACGGCATATTCAATATGAACGGTGGAGAGATAAGCGGCAATACTGCTGCAACAGGTGGCGGCGTGCGCATCAATAGCGCAACATCAGTGTTTACTATGCAAGGCGGAAAAATCAGCGGAAATTCTGGAAATTCTGCTACAGGCGGAGTATCAGTAATTGGCACATTCACAATGAACGGCGGTGAAATAAGCAATAATACAGCTGCTACTACCAGTGGCGGTGTAGCCACATCCGGCACATTTACTATGAATGCCGGTGGTAAAATCAGTGGCAACATTGCCGGGACTGATGGTGGCGGTGTGAGAGTATCAGGAGGCACATTTACCATGAACGGCGGTGAAATAAGCGGCAACACAGCCTCCAACTGGGGCGGCGGTGTGCGTATAAGCGGTGCTGCATCTGCATTTACCTTGCAAAACGGTAAAATCAGCGATAATATTGCGGGCACTCGTGGCGGTGGCGTTAGCATATCAGATGGCTTATTCACCATGAACGGTGGAGAAATCGTTGGCAATACTGCAGCTACCGATGGTGGTGCAATACGTTTTGCCACAGGCACTTCCAACATAAACGGCGGTCTTATATTTGGCGTTGGCGCAACAGCCGCCTCTGTAGTATCCGGCACCCACAACCTAAACAAAAGCGAAGACACTCCCAACAACGCCGCAATAATAGCCTGGAACAAGCCAAGCGGCACATTAAACTACACTCTAGGCACAAGCGATAATTTAACAGCATCATCCGGAGCAACAGCAGTTTGGGCAAACAAAGACGGCAAGCTCGGAATCCAGTATGAGAACGGCGAAAACACAGGCTTTATAGCGATTTCCGAATCAGGCGAATTTATAACGCCAATCAAAATCCCGCAAATAACTAAAACCACCATCAAAGCACATTACGCAAACAAAACAATAATGCTAGAAAATGTGCCAGCCAACGCAAAAGTAGAAGTCTATAACTTGCAAGGCAAGCGAATATACAACTCTCAACTCTCAACTTTCAACTCTCAACTCAGAATAGGGGTTCAGACAGGCTTTTATATTGTGCGAGTGAACAACCAAATTTTGCGAGTAGCGGCGAGGTGATTAATCACACTCCCCTCCACAGCAAATACAGCGGAATGTGATTCCCCCCGACATTTTTTAGCGATGTGACAATAGTTCTGCCGGGCGAATACTTTTTTGAATATTCCGCAAGCGAGCGTGCCCTTACATTATCGGAAGATTTCACCTC
>WQSA01000030.1 GCA_009788135.1 Candidatus Fibrimonadales bacterium | reverse complement strand
ACAACAAAAGACACATTGGACTTATCTATTCCCATTCCAAAAGCGTTTGTGGCAATCATAATTTTTGCGCGGTCATATAAAAAATCGTCTTGATTATCATGGCGCTCGTTATCTGAGAGGCCGGCATGGTAGCGAGATGCATTGTACCCATCCGCTTTGAGTTTTTCGCAAATTTCTTCAACCGAGGCACGAGTTGCGCAATATACAATTCCGTTCTTCTCCTTTTTGTCATTCAAAAATGCGGTGAGCGCAGCGTATTTATCCTTATCCTTGGCTTTCTTCACTTCAAAATAGAGATTCTGGCGATTAAAACCCGTAGTCAGGGCAACCGGTTCTTTCAATCCGAGCAAGCTAACTATATCTTCACGCACTTTTGCAGTGGCCGTAGCTGTGAATGCCGATAAAACAGGCCGCTCCGGCAAATTTGCTACAAACTCTGGTATTTTTGAATAGCTCGGTCTAAAATCCTGTCCCCATTGCGAAATGCAGTGAGCTTCGTCAACGGTGAGCATTGATATTTTTGCGTGCTTTGCAAATTGCAGAAAATCCGGAGAGAGCAGTCTTTCCGGAGCTATGTAAATGAGTTTATAGGTTCCGTTCATGGCATATCGCAGCACCTTATCTATTTGCCAGCCGAGCAGCGAAGAATTCACATACGCTGCTGAGATTCCCGACTGAGTTAGAGTGTTCACCTGGTCTTTCATAAGCGAGATGAGCGGAGAAACTACGAGCGTGATGCCGCTTTGCATAAGGGCAGGAATTTGAAAGCAAATAGACTTTCCCGCTCCGGTTGGCATTACGCCAAGAACGTCTTTGCCTGCAAGCGCAGCGTTGATAAGGGTCTCTTGTCCGCTGCGGAAGTTGTCGTAGCCAAAGTAACGCTTTAGGGTTTCCAGGGGTGTCATATCGCTCCTTGATAAGATTTGAATAAGGGAATATAGATTTTTCTATATTTCTCCCTATGAATTTTTCAACTCGTTTAAGCATGCATATCCTCATAGCAACAAGTATAGCTTTGTGCGCTATTTTCGCCATTCTCTTCTTTTCTGCGGAAAGCAAGATATCGGAAGAAACTATGGAAAAAGTTAAAAACCAATCGAACGTTGCGGTGGAAAGAATGAACGTTTTTCTTGGCAGAGTCGAACAAACAGTGGAAATGGCCTCTATTTCCGTTGTAGAAACGCTTCCACTGCCGGATAGCGCTCATATAGAGAAACATTTTGAACCTATTTTGGAACGGGGCTTGCGCTCGCAATCTGCTAATATATTCGGAGCCTGTTTTGCTTTTGAGCCGGAATATTTTAAATCAAAGGGCAAATGGTATATGCCGTATATGTTCAAATCCGGCGGCAAAATAGAGCTGGATGCCAATGCCGGGAATAAAGACTATGAATACCATGGGATGGAATGGTATGCAGAACCGAAAAAACTTGCAAGCAATTATTGGAGCGAACCTTATTTTGACGAAGGCGCAGGAAATATAATGATGGTGACCTACTCATACAGGCTCATGCACAAAGGAAATTTCGTGGGAGTCGCCACTGCAGACATTGCTCTGGGCCAACTCACAGGTTTGCTTAAAGAGGTTGGTTTCAGCAAGTCTATGCGAGTTTCGCTTTTGAGCAAAGGCGGGCAGTTGCTCTCGGTTTCCGATTCAACGGAAATTGAAAATAAAGAGGAAATTCGCACTATGATTCCAAGCACGGGATGGACAGTTTTAATTGAAGTCCCAAAAACTGAAATTTACAGGGTTCTTTACGAAATAGGGATGAGCGCAATAATAACCGCTGTTATAGGTCTGTTAATTTTATTTGTTGTGTTTTGGGTGCACATAAGAAATATGACCGCTCCGCTCAAAAGGATTGTGAACGTGATTAAAGACGGCGCTAGCGGAAACCTGGCTGTTCGCGCAAACATACTGCGAAAAGATGAGTTCGGCACGGTGGCAACAAATTTGGATGGATTCTTCCAGAAGATGTCTGAAATTGTGAAAGATTTGAAATTAAAATCCACAAAGCTCGCTAAGGAATCCACGCACCTTTCAACAGTTAGCGAAGAGCTCGCTCAAGGCTCCGGCGAAATGGTAGGAAAATCAACGAATATTGAAGGCACAACAAAGCAAATGGCTAAAAGCATAAGCTCAATGGCAGACGCTGCAGAAAATGTTTCGTCTAATGCAAACGAAGTATCGGGTGCCGCAGATCAAATGTATGCGAACATGAACACAATAGCAACTTCTATAGAGGAAATGAGCGCAAGCATAAGACAAATTGCAGGCAACACGGGCGATGTTCGCAAAATAGCCTCGGAAGCCACAGGCAAAGCCTCCAATGCCACAAACGTTATGAGCACGCTTGGCGCAGCGGCAAAAGAGATTGGGCACGTTACGGATGTTATAAAAAGAATAGCGGATAAAACCAATTTGCTAGCATTGAATGCCACTATTGAAGCCGCAAGCGCAGGAGAGGCTGGCAAGGGCTTTGCTGTTGTTGCAGGAGAAATAAAGGAACTTGCAAACCAGAGCGCTAAAAGCGCAGACGATATAGCTCATCGCATTGAGGGCATTCAAAGCGGCACAAACAATGCAGTTGCCGTAATTAACGATGTAAGCGGCATTATTTCGCAAATAAACCGATCTGTGGAAGATATAGCCGGGCACATCGATCAGCAAACCAAAGCCAGCAACGATATTACGAACAACGTTGCTCAAGCGAACTCCAATGCAAAGCGCGTTGCAAGCGCAATAAGCGAGGTTGCAAAAAGAGCTGGAGAAGTTTCAACGCATGCAGACGAAGCTGCTCAGGGCGCAAACAATACTTCCAAAGATCTTCATTCAATGAGCGGTGCCGCTAAAGGCTCTGCCCAGGGTGCTGGCTTGGTGAATTCCTCTGCCTCGGATTTGTCTGGAATGGCAGAAGATTTGAATGACATTGTGAATAGATTTAAGATTTAAAATTTATGCTGGAATCATAATGGCACGGTTTTTGCATTATATATTGCATGGTTAATGGTCTTTACTCAGCACGCAATGGAATGATGCTCCTGCAGGAGATGATGGATAATACTACCCACAATCTCTCAAATGCCACAACTGCAGGCTTCAAAAAGTCTCTTATGGCAAGCATTGCCCAGGTTGAGCATAGGCGAAACGACGAATTAAAGCTTCATCAGGACGAAGAACACCAAATGTCCGAAAACTATATCGATTACTCGCAAGGCAGCATGATAATTACCGATAATCCCTTTGATTTAGCGCTTGAAAGGGAAGGTTTTTTTGAAGTTGAAACAGAAAATGGCATCCGTTATACCAGAAACGGCAGTTTTACGCGCAATGCAATGGGCGAACTGGTAACCTTGCAAGGATACAAAGTGCTTGGCGAAGACGGACGCCCAATCAGCATGGACGAAGCGCATGAATTTGCAGTCTCGGCTTCGGGAAAGGTTTATGCAGATGGAAAAGACGTTGGGAAACTCTCAATTGTTGACTTTCCAGACAAAAGAACCCAGCTTGGACGCGAAGGTTTTAATCTTTATTACGCCAAAAACGGAGACGAACCAGACCGTGCAGTTAACACAACCTTAAAACAAGGATTTCTGGAAGCCTCCAACGTCAGCGTAGTTGACTCAATGGTGGAAATGATAAGATTTCAGAGAAATTATGAAGCCAATCAGAAATCAGTTACATCCTCAGACGAAACTTTGGCAAAAGCCGTGTCTGAAATTGGCAGAGTAGGCTAATGAATCCTTGCGCTTATAGCTATGGCTATTAAAATTGCAAGGTAAATCACAAGAAGCACAAAAGAGATGTTGCTTAAGCCCTCAGCGCAAATGCTTTCAACTTTTAATTCCAAAGGAGTATCCGATGGGTTTTTCCAACCGGAGTATATTTCCAAACCGATTACAGAGGAAAATCTCCTTGCATTGTGAGTGTTCTTTGCATTCTGCTGCTCAAACCAGTAATCCGGCGTGTAAAAATGATCCATCGCAATTGAATAACGATTTGTGCCCGGATTTAAATGAATTTCCTTTAGAGCAGGTTTGTTCTTGCGGTTGTCAGGGTCATAAGTTAATACTTGAACTATAAGCTCTTTGAAATTTTCAGAGCTTTGCAAATTCAGCACAAGAAAATCCATAAAATTCCAGTTTATATCGTCATCAAAAGAAAAAGCTATTCCGCAATTTGTGCTTTCATCAGGCAATGTGCACCTGAAAGAAACATCATCAATCTGAGCATCTCCATAAGAATGCGATTTTGCTTCAAGGCACTCCACCTCCTTTTTTTTGGGGTAAAGCGAATATGCCACAATGCCAGCTATACCCAAAAAAAATAAAACAGCCCTTAAATACCGCTTCTTCATACTGGTTTGACTTTAGGCGGTCGGCCTCTCTTGCGAGCAGGCGGCGGAGCGGTTACAGTTATAATAGGCTTTGGCGGCAATTCTCCCAATGATACCCTTAAAGTTGGGCGCAAGATTTTCGTGTTATGATTGATGTTATTATTGATATTTACATCGCTTAGCGAAAATTTTTTCGGAACATTTTGGACAAACAGAGAACTCAAATTATTTATGGAAGGCTGTTTGGGTTTGTTTATTTCCTCTGCTATGGCTTCTAGCTTAGCCACATCTTTTTCGCGCTTTAAAGCGATTCTCTCTTTTTTTCCTGGACGTTTGCGCAGTTTCCATTTTGTAGCCAGGTCTTGGGCTGTTTTTTCTTCCAGTTCTTCAACCGTTGGCGAAAGCAACTCTGCCGGGATTTCAAGGGACATAAACTTCTCCTGTATTTAAAGTTTGTATTTCCGGTTCTACCATCAAGCCATAATAAACATGCTGTTGAAGCTGGTCTCCTATGTAATACAAGGTACCGCCGCTCGCGGCTCCGCAACCGGCGCAAGCTCCATGATAGCGTATCACAACGGTATTCCCATCTTTGATACCCAGCACTTCCAAACCGCCGCCGTCGCCTGCAAGCATGGCTCGCACATATTCATTCAGGCATTCTTCTATTTTTTCAAGTTTCTGGCTTTCGCTAAGCGCTTCCCACTGTGCATCGGCTTCTGTTCTGCCCTCAGCGGTGCAGGCTTTCAGTTTTTCGCTGCCCATAGCGGCTCTGGCTGCGAAAGCGACATTCTTTTTTTCCGGGTAAGTCTCTGCAATCATAGCTGGCAAACTTGCCACGGTTTGAAAATCTTGCAATAAATTCTGAATTTCGTCTATTTTTTTGCCCAAAAGCCCTTCGCATAGAATATCTGCCAAAGCTGTTAGCAACGGGCCCCCGTAAGTGAAAAACTTCGTATCTAAAATCTGGTCCGTATCCGGGTCTATCAAAACATAAATTTTCAGCGTCCCGCACTTGACATCCACCAAGGCAAACCCTCTATTATCAGCTTCCATTTGAAATATTGCCCCGCGCCGCTTAGGAAAGCGTGCTATTTGAGCCAAGTTTTCGGGAACTTCCATAACAGGATAAAAAATATAGAAAAAATTTTTCTACATTCATCTCCATGACCTTTGGCATTCCCAATTTTATAGGCGATATGGTGCGAGAATACTCGCCGTGGCCAGAACTCGCCTTGGGCATAAACGTGATTCTTGCGGTGATTGCGGTTTTAGCCGTAGGTATAGGCTCTGCGCCAATTTTAATTTACATGGAACGCAAAGTATGTGCGCATATTCAGTGCAGACTTGGGCCTATGCGGCTCGGATGGCATGGGGTTTTGCAAACCGTTGCGGATGTCACCAAATTGCTTTTCAAGGAAGTTTATTCCCCAAAAGGCGTTGATACAATAATGTATTATCTTGCGCCCATGATTTCCCTTACCGCTCCATTCTTCACTCTGGCGCTCATTCCATTTGGCGAGCAATGGCAGGTGATAGATTTGGATTTTGCGGTGCCGGCCATAATAGCGATAAACGGGCTCGGACTTTTCGCAATTCTTTTGGGCGGATGGGCTTCAAATAACAAATATTCGCTTTTAAGCGCGCTGAGAAGCGGTGCGCAGATGATAAGCTACGAAGTCTCTTTCGCTGTAATTATGCTATTCGTTGTGATGATTTCCGGCAGCGCATCCCTGAACGATATTATCGCAACGCAAAGCGGAACAGTCTTTGACTGGTGGATTTTCAAACTGCCTGTTTTAGGATTCGTGGGATTTCTGATGTTCATGTGCATAAGCACGGCGGAACTCAACCGCGCGCCTTTTGATATTGCAGAAGCGGAGCAGGAATTGACAGCCGGCTTTCATACCGAATATACTGGAACTGCTTTTGCCATGTTCTACCTAACCGAGTACATAAACATAATAGGCGCCTCAGCGCTTGGCTCAATTTTCTTTTTGGGAGGCTGGCAAGCTCCTTTGATTGGCATTGAAAGCGTGGATAACATTCTTTTGGCAGTTCCGGACTTGGTTTGGATGTTTGCAAAAATTTACTTTTTGATATGGCTATACATGATGTTTCGCTGGACTTGGCTAAGGCCCAGAATTGACCAGCTTATGAGCTTTGAATGGAAATTTTTGCTGCCGCTAAGCCTGATTTTGCTTGCGCTAGGAGCAGTTTTCACCGCTATGGGGTGGGTATTATGATGACAGCTTCAAAATATTTTCATGCGATGATAACCGGTCCCATAAGCTTGCTAAAGGGAATGACCGTTACGCTCAGATATTTTTTCAATCCAGGAAGAATTGTCACGGAACAATATCCAGAAAACAAAGCAACGCTTAAAATGCATGATCGCTTCAGAGGTCGGGTTGAACTGATTCACAACGAAGAGAATCTGCATGCATGCACAGCTTGCGGAATATGCGAAAAAACTTGCCCGAACAATTCCATAAACGTGCTTTCAACAAAAAATATAGCTGGGAAAAAAGTCTTGGGCAAATATCTCTACCGCATGGATACCTGCACTCAATGCGGATTCTGCGTGGAAAGCTGCCCATTCGGCTGCCTCAGAATGGCGCACGATTTTGAGATGTCTTCCGCAGACAAGCAAACTTTCAATATGACTTTGAATAAAACGGAAGGGCAGGGTTAGTAATCAAGCCCGATTTTCTCAAACGCAATTCGCAATTTATCCGCTTCAAGCGGTTTGGAAATAATGACATTTACACCCATCTGCATCAACTTGGATTGAGCATCTGGCGTTAAATTTGGAGCCGCTAAAACTATTTTGCAGCGAGCTTTCAAATCAGGTTTCTGTCCCAACTCCGCTAAAAATTGAAGCCCATTTAAATCCTGGGTTTCCAAATCATAAAAAATAACGGAACGCTTTGGGGAACTGCTGACTTTTGATAAAACCTCTTTTCCTTTTTCGCTTACAAATACCTTGTTAATGCTTTTATTTTGCAACCATTGCGGCAGAAATTTCTTGGAAGTAAAATCCTGCAGAGCCCCATAAAATTCATAAAGGAATTTTGCCTCCAAACGCATAAGCTCTTTCATAAGATCTTTCATATCGCTTAATGTGCTAATTTTCTCCAGAGCCATAAGCTGCGCCTCCTCTCATTATTGCCATTTTTTGAAATTCGTTATTCTCCGATACCGCAAGAGGCCCTTTTATATGCTCTGAGCTTGTATAGCGTGTATATGGCGATGCAATAGTAACATCGGATTCCAACATCCCTAGTATTTTTATTTTTGCCGCTTTGTTTTCATAAACCATGCTGTCAAATTTCGCAACCCTGGTATCGCACATCTGCCGTTTTGAAATCAGCGCTTGCAAAGTGACTATATCTTTCATAAGTTTTTCAGCCTCCTCATCTTTCAATGTTTCAGCCTTGTTCCAAATCTTATACCTTTCAAAAATAGCATTGGTTTCCGTAGCAACAACATTCGCCTGCTCTTTCGCTTTTTCCTGGCGGTAATGCGTGCGTATATTCACAAGTGTTTTAACTCCCGTTTCAGAACCGACGTCGCCGCCGCACTCAACGCCTTTAAATGCCGTAGTAACTCCGCCGATAATGGAACCTCCGGTACGAAGCTCGCCAAGGCAGCTGACATTTGAATGCAGAATGTCTTTCGTGACTAAAATATCGCCCTCGGCAACCACTGTAGCGGCATTTATAAATGTGACCGCAACAAATGAACCTGCTATAATATCGGTATTGCCTTTGCCTTGAATGCCGCCAGAGCATTTAATATAGCCTTTTGCTCTTATCTTCGCTCCTGTTATTAGTCCGTTTACCACAACATTTTCTTCTGATATAACTTCAAATCCTTCTGTAACATTTCCATGTATAACAACTGTACCTGGGAAATTTATATTTCCCGATGATAAACCTACATCGCCCTGCAAAACGTAGTTGCGGCGAATCAAAAGAACATCTTCTTGAACGCTTGGAGTTCCAGGAGACGTAACAACAACGTTTCCGTCTTTCTCTTCCAATCCTTCGCCTAAAAAATATTTAGCCTTTACGCCAGGCTTTGCCTCTATGGGATATCCATTTACATCTTCTCCCGGTTCGCCATCCGTTGGCGGAACCACTGCAGCCAAAATATCGCCAACGTTCACCAGGGTTACTTGCATAGAGTTCTTGTAATCTATTGCTTTGCCGTCTTTCGGGTCTGCAACGAACTGCGGTTTTGCGCTCATATCGCATTTATATTCAATGCTTCCGTCTTTGCCCTGAACTGGCTTTCTGCCTCTGGCTATTGTGATCTCTATTGGATTGACTTCCAAAAATTGTTTTTTTACTAATTCCTCGTCAATTTTAACTTTTATGTTTTCTTTTTTGAACTCTGCGACAACATCTTCAAATGTCACCAACCCGCCTTCCTTAACATCAATCAGCGGATACATTTTAACTTCCATGCGATCTCTTGAAATCGCAATTTTGAACCGGTTTACCTTTTCAGGAAACGCCTCGACTTTATCTTCAAATGCATCTTCGGTCATAAGTTTTGTCCAGTTGAGTTGGTGACTTTATTTTAAATTAAGCGTTTGCCTCCGCATCGTCTTCTATCACAGGCTTTGCAACCACATTTCTGCGGCCGTGCGCCATTTTAGAACGATCAAATTCCATTCCGCTATCGCTATCGTTGTCATTGCTATCGCTTTGGGCGAAGCTAACAGCTGCGGGAGCAGAGGGTGCAGGGTCTGGATTTCCGTTGAAGCGAGGCGGCAATGGGCGACGGCCTTCTGCAGCGGGCGAAGTTTCTGCTGATACTGGACGCGGAGGAACGGGAGTGGAAGCCTGCGGCATAGGAGCTTCGTTTGAGTATACGTCCGGAGCTTTAGCTGCTGGCCGGCGAACTGGAGCTGGGCGGTTTTGCTGCGCGCCGTTTCTCGGGCGATTTTGTCCAAAAGGCTGATTGCCTGGTCTGCCTGGTTTATCGTCTCTCTGGTTTTTTCCGAAATTTTCCGGAGCCTTGGGAATATCCACAGATTTTCTTTTAAAGTCCTGATTGAACTTTTTAACTACGGGAGTACGAAGGTCTTTGCGCAAGCCGTTTATACGAGAAAGCGCAAGTGTCACGAGCCCCAAATTGAGCAGCGTTATAACTAGAATCAAAATATTCAAGTCCATTCTTATTTTCCTTTTTTTCAATGTTGCGTGCAGCATTTATTTATCCTTTTTAACTTCAAAAGTGGATTGCTTTATAAGAGTTCCAACTTTCTGCAGTTCATTTTCCGATTCGCTAATCATGTACTCTATATTAACTATTTGCCTTTCCAACAAATTTATACGGCTCAAAAGCGACAGTATAAATGTCAGCAAAAGAAAAAGAGATATACCTAGCACAACAGTTACAAATGCCACATATCTAATATAGAAAATTCTATCTTCCTTCCCATGCTCCAAATAAAAGATTTGCACGCCTCGCTTTCAGATGGCACGGAAATTCTCAAAGGCTTGAATTTATCGGTTGGAAAAGGGGAAATTCACGCTATTATGGGGCCAAATGGCGCTGGAAAAAGCACGCTTTCCAAGGTTATAGCTGGGCATCCCGATTATATAATTACAGAAGGCAGCATAGAATTTCAAGGGAAAAATTTGCTTGAGCTTTCAGTGGCAGCTAGGGCAAACGCTGGTTTTTTCATTGGTTTCCAATATCCGCTGGAGATAGCAGGGCTTGGCAACGAGGAATTTTTGCGAGCCGCAATAGACGCAAAGCACAAGGCTCTTGGTTTGCCAAGGCTTTGCGAAAACGAGTTCAAGGAAAAAATGGAAAAAGCCATGCAACTTTTGGAAATGGACAGCCGCTACAGGGAGCGTGGCCTAAACGAAGGTTTTAGCGGTGGCGAAAAAAAGAGGAACGAAATCCTGCAAATGGCAATGCTGGAGCCCGCTCTTGCATTTTTGGACGAAACGGACTCCGGGTTGGACATAGATGCCCTGAGAATAGTAGCCAGCGGAATAAACCATTTGATGACCCCGGAACGCTCCGTAGTCCTGATTACGCACTACCAACGCCTTTTAGACTACGCAAAACCTCAATTTGTGCATGTTTTAATGAATGGCAAAATAGCCAGGACCGGAGGCTCGGACCTCGCTATGGAGTTGGAAGAAAAAGGGTATGGGGGATAATTTTACTATATTTACTCACGATAATTTGTTTCAAGGAGATCTTACAAATGAAATGGCTTTTAACCTACCTCACTTCTTCAATAGGAAAGAAGCAGGTTATGGGTGCTACTGGATGTTGTCTAGTGCTTTTTGTGCTTGGTCATATGATTGGCAACCTTCAATTGCTAATGCTAGACCCTGCAGCGGCTCAAGCGGCATTCAACACTTATTCCCATCTTCTAACTAAATCAAAACTGCTCCTGTATGTAGCGGAAACTGGTTTGGTGGTGCTTTTCGGAACCCATCTGTATTTGGCAATAACGCTAAAATTGCAGAATTACAAAGCGCGCGGCACAGCTCGCTATGTGGTGGAAGCTCGCAAAGGCAGAAAACAGTTCCCCACTTTTGTGATGATCTGGTCAGGGCTTGCGATAGCAGCTTTCATAGTATGGCACGTTCTCACTTTGCGAAACGGAGTTCATTACCATTATATAAATCCTGATGTTGCCGGAGGCATTGTTGTTCGCGATATGTGGCTAACAACGGTTCACTTTCTCGGAAACCCGCTATTTGCCGCATTTTACATAACAATCATGTTGTTGCTGGGCTTCCATATGTGGCATGCCATTTCAAGCGCATTTCAAACAATGGGTATAAACCACCAAAAATGGACCCCAATAATAGATAAGCTTGCCATAATCTATTGCGTTGTGGTAGCGTGCGGCTTTGGAATCACAGCTGCTGGCACTTGGGCCATTATAAATCTGGACGAAAGATCCAAGGCAATCATTGAACAGGCTAAAGATCCAGATTATCAAAGCGCTCTTGAAGCTCTTTCCCAAAAACCGCTCGATGAACAAAAGAGACTGGCAAAGCCAATTTCCGCAAGACCGGAAAAGGCAAAATTCATAGTTGAGAGGCAATCTCTAATCCGTGGCGGTGAAGGACCTGGATTCAAAGGAGGCGATAAACGCCGCCCTGAACGTCCCAGACCGCAGCAAGAGTCTGCAGAACCGCAAAATCCCGAAGTTGAAGAAGGAGGCGAACAATGAAATTGGAATCTAACATACCAGGCGGTCCCATTGCAGAAAAATGGACTCGCCATAAATTTGAGCTTAAGCTGGTAAATCCGGCCAACAAACGTAAATTCACAGTTATAGTTGTTGGAACCGGTTTGGCCGGAGCCTCTGCTGCAGCCTCCATGGGCGAGCTTGGCTACAATGTGAAATCGTTCTGCGTTCAAGACAGCCCGCGTCGCGCGCATTCAATTGCGGCTCAAGGCGGCATAAACGCAGCTCACAATCTGCCAAACGATGGCGACTCAATCCACCGTCTCTTTTACGACACCGTTAAAGGCGGCGATTTCCGCGCTCGCGAAGCGAACGTTCATCGCTTGGCGGAATGTTCAAACTTAATCATAAACCATTGCGTAGCGCAGGGCGTTCCTTTTGGCCGTGAATACGGCGGCCTTTTGGACAATCGTTCATTCGGCGGTGCGCAGGTTAGCCGCACATTCTACGCTCGTGGTCAAACAGGCCAGCAGCTTTTGCTCGGCGCATATCAATCCATGATGCGTCAGGTTGCTAAAGGCTCCGTTAAAATGTTCCCTCGCCGCGAAATGCTGGACCTTGTTCTGGTAGGTGGCAGAGCAAGAGGCATTGTGGTTCGCAATCTGGTTACAGGCGAATTGGAATGCCACGAAGCAGATGCAGTTTGCATTGCAACCGGCGGCTACGGAAATGTGTTCTACCTTTCCACAAATGCGAAAGGCTCAAACGTAGGCGCTGCATGGCGTGCTCATAAAAGAGGCGCTTTGTTCGCAAATCCATGCTACACGCAGATTCACCCAACTTGCATTCCGGTAACCGGAGACCACCAGAGCAAGCTCACTCTAATGTCTGAGTCTTTGCGCAACGANGGCCGNGTATGGGTGCCTCGCCAAGCNGGCGATCCTCGCAAGCCGAGCGACATTCCGGAAGCAGAGCGTTATTATTATCTGGAAGAAAAATATCCTAGCTTTGGAAACCTTGTTCCTCGCGATGTTGCAAGCCGCAATGCAAAAATGGTATGCGACAACGGCCTTGGAGTTGGAACTTCCAAACGCGCCGTATTCCTCGACTTCGGCGATGCNGTTAAACGCATCGGAGAAAACGCAGTGAGCGCAAAATACGGAAANCTTTTCCAGATGTACGAAAAAATCACNGACGAGAATCCTTACAAAACCCCGATGCGAATTTANCCCGCTTCTCATTACACAATGGGCGGCTTGTGGGTTGATTACAATTTGCAAAGCACAATNCCTGGTTGCTTTGTTTTGGGCGAAGCGAACTTCTCAGACCACGGCGCAAACCGCTTGGGAGCTTCTGCTCTTATGCAGGGTCTTGCAGACGGCTATTTTGTTATTCCATACACCATTGGCGGCTACTTCGCAAGCACAAAGCTGGACAAGGTTAGCAACAGCCAAGCTGAATTTGTGGATGCAGCAAAAAGTTCGAAAACTCTTATCGACCGCTTGCTCTCTATCAACGGCAAAAAAACTGTCACTGAGTTCCACAGAGAGCTTGGCCATATCACTTGGGAGAATGTTGGCATGGGCCGCAACAAGGCTGGTCTTGAAAAAGCCATTTCGGAAATTCCCGCATTGCGCGAAGAGTTCTGGAAAAATGTCAAAGTTCTCGGAGACAACGGTTCGTTCAACCAGAATTTGGAAAACGCTTTGCGCGTTGCAGACTTCCTGGAATTCGGCGAACTGCTTGCAAAAGACGCTCTTTACAGAGAGGAGTCTTGCGGCGGCCATTTCCGCGAAGAGCACCAGACCGATGATAACGAGGCAAAACGCGATGACGAAAAGTTCTGCCACGTTGCGGCTTGGGAATGGAAAGGCGATAACAAGCACGAACTCAGCAAAGAGGATTTGGAATTCAACGAAGTACACCTTATTACAAGGAGCTACAAATGAGCGGAAATATGAATCTTACAATAAAAGTGTGGCGTCAGAAGAATGCCCAGACAAGAGGCGGTTTTGAAACCGTTAAGCTCTCTAACATTTCTCCGGATATGTCTTTTTTGGAAATGCTGGATGTTATGAACGAGCAGCTTATGAAGGAAGGCAAAGAAGGCTTTTCTTTTGACCACGATTGCCGTGAAGGAATTTGCGGTATGTGTTCGCTGGTGATCAACGGCTTGCCGCACGGTCCCGATAACCATGTTACCACTTGCCAGCTTCATATGCGCAAGTTCAAAGATGGCGATACCATAGTTGTGGAACCTTGGCGCTCCGCAGCTTTCCCAGTGCTAAGAGACTGCGCTGTGGATAGAGGCGCATTTGACCGCATTATTCAGGCTGGCGGTTTTGTGAGCATCAANACAGGCAATGCACCTCCTGCAAGCACTCTTCCTATTCCAAAAAATGATTCAGANCGTGCTTTTGACGCTGCGGCCTGCATCGGTTGCGGAGCTTGCGTAGCTGCTTGCAAGAATGCTTCTGCCATGTTGTTTGTTTCTGCAAAGGTCAGCCATCTCGCTTATTTGCCGCAGGGCAAGCCCGAAAGGCAAAAGAGAGTTTTGGCTATGGTTGAGCAGATGGACAAAGAAGGATTTGGAAATTGCACAAATCTTTTCGAGTGCGAAGCTTCATGTCCCAAGGAAATTTCTGTTGAATTCATCGCAAAGATGAACCGTGAGTATATGTGCGCTACTGCACTGTACGCAGAAAAAGTTTACACAACGGACGGGTAAATTTTTGGACCAGAATCTCCGGCGCAAGCCGGGGAAATTCCCAAGTTACGCAGTGTATTGAATTTTCTTTGCACCAAGTTCCAAGGCTGCCCGGAGTTGGGTAGCCTATATTTTTTTTATGCGGAGTTTCGGAAATTTCGGACAAAGATTTTACAAGCGGTGTGAGCATAGGCGCATCCACGCATCCAAGCGGACTGTGAATGGCTAGTATTTCTGCTGGCTTTAGTTTGCGGATGAGTTTTATAAGAGACTTGGTTTCAGGTTCGCTTGCTGGAGTTTTTCCGGTTGATAATTGTGTTATTCTTTTGCTTTCAAGGAAAGGTTTGCTGAAAGTAGGTTTTGGGCTCCAGTTTTCAGTTGGAAAATTGCGATTCAAATCCACGCCGTTTGCATTGCCACGTGTGCCAAGCGNTGTGCCATCGGGATTTGCGCAAAGTATAAAAGCNATGTTTTGCAATGGTTTTTCAAAACATCTGAGTATTCTGCTTAAAAGAAAANTCGTTTCGGCTTCTTCGCCATGAACGCCGGCAATAACAAGAAGTTCGCATTTTGCGGTGCATGGGGCATAGAGCAGCGGTGCGCCAAGTGNTGTTTTTCCGAATTGCGTTAGGGGGAATGGGAGNCTTCCTTTCAACTGAAAAACTCCTTTATCCTGTCTAGCAAACCTCGCTCGCGGTTATCGTCTCGCTCTTGNCCAAGGGAACCGAGTTCTTCGTAAAGATTTTTTTCTTTGCTGGATAAATTCTCCGGAATGTATGCTTGAATTTCTACGAACAAATCGCCTTTGTACTCAGAATTATAACCAGGCAAACCTTGACCGCGAACCCTCAACTGCGTTCCCGGTTGCAAACCTGCGGCTATTTTTACCTTGACTTCGCCGTATAAAGTAGGAACTCTTTGCTCGCCGCCAAGCGCCAGGCGATACACGGGAACAAGCACTTTGCAAAAAAGATTCTGCCCGTCTCGCACAAAAAAATCATCGTTCTTCTCTTCTATGTGAACTATAAGCGAACCGGTTGCGCCGCCTTGCGAACTCGCATTGCCTTCGCCGCGAAGCTTCAGGTAATTTCCGCTCGCAACTCCTGCTGGAATTTTAACCTCTATGGTATCTTCGGTTTTAACACGCTTGTGACCGGAACAGGTTTTGCACTTATTGGTTATAGACTCGCCCGAACCTTCGCAGTCTGGGCAAGTTACAACATTCACGGTTTCAAAGAAAACATTGCGAACTCTGCGGCGNACTTGCCCTTTTCCAGAGCAAGATTCGCAAGTGCTAACTCCAGTGCCTCCNTTGCCNTTGCAATCAGGACATTGCTTGAAGCGTTTTATGCGAACTTTTTTTACCGTTCCCTCAGCGATTTCCTTTAAAGTGAGCGCNATGCCCATTTGCAAATCTTCGCCNGGAGCCGGACCTCGGCTACGNGAACCTCTGTTGCCAAAACTGCCGCCNAATCCGCCTATATCGCCGAAAACATCGCCAAAATGAGTAAATATATCCTCAAATGTGAAACCACCGCTGCTAAAACCGCCAAATCCGCCGCTGCTTAAACCTTCGTGGCCAAAGCGNTCATACTGCGCCTTCTTCTTTTCATCTGAAAGCACATCGTAAGCCTCGGCNGCTTCTTTGAACTTGTCTTCCGCTTCCTTATTGCCTGGATTTTTATCTGGATGATATTTTATGGCAAGNTTTTTATATGCCCGCTTAATATCNTCAGCAGAAGCGTCTTTAGGAACGCCAAGAATTTCNTAATAATCNCGCTTGTTAGCCATGGCAATTACTTCTTCTCATCTACCACTTCAAAATCNGCATCAACTGGGCCGTCTTTTTTATCGCCTTTGTTTTTGCAGCAATCATCGCCGCCGCCGCAATTGCCTTCGCAGTTATCGCCATGTTTAGGCTCGCCTGTTGCGCCGCCGCCAGCCATTTGAGCCGCTTGCAGAATCTGGCTTACAACGCTCTGAGCCTTGTCCATTGCGCTTTGAATCTCTTCTTTGCTCGTAGCCTTTTCCGTTGCGGCTTTCAAATCCGCAACAGCGGCATTCGCTTGGGAAACCAAATCTGCGGGCAGTTTGCCATCGTTTTCCTTGAGCGTTTTTTCCACTTGATAAACAACCTGCTCAGCCTGATTTTTTGCGTCAACCAATTCGCGGGCTTTTTTATCTTTGTCTGCATTGGCTTCTGCATCTTTAACCATCTTGTTTATCTCGTCTTCGCTAAGACCCGAAGATGTTTGAATTTTGATGCTCTGCTCTTTGCCGGTTTCCTTGTCTTTTGCGCTTACATGCACAATGCCGTTTGCGTCAATATCAAAAGTCACCTCGATTTGCGGCAAGCCACGAGGTTTTGGCGGAATTCCCGTCAAGTCAAAGCG
>WQSA01000029.1 GCA_009788135.1 Candidatus Fibrimonadales bacterium | reverse complement strand
ACGGTTGGTCTTGGTAAAAAGCTTTTGCTTGCGAGCAACTGCGCTTTGGCGGCCGATGCCGCTTTTGATACAATTGAACACGGTGGGGAAATAGGAATAGCCTTTGCCTGGCTTGGAGCAATTGCCTACACATTGCAATTATATTTTGATTTCAGTGGTTATAGCGATATGGCCATCGGGCTTGGAAGAATGTTTGGTTTTAAATTTCTGGAAAATTTCAATTATCCCTATATTTCAAAGACTGCAACCGAATATTGGCTTAGATGGCACATTAGCCTTGGGACCTGGTTCAGGGATTATGTTTATTTTCCGATTGTCCGCCCAAAAGTTCCAGGCACAAGAGTTTCTAATTCTCGTATCATATGGGCTCTTTTTGTAGTTTGGAGTTTGACTGGTTTGTGGCACGGTGCCAATTGGACATTCATCTTTTGGGGTTGGGGTTATTTCATTTTGATCGTTTTGGAAAAATTTACAAATTTCCATAAAAAAATAGGTAATTTTACATATCTCTATTCTTTCTTTGTCATAATTTTTTTCCGTGTTATTTTTCGAGCTCCAACTTTGGACACGACAGTTGATTACTATGCCGTTATGCTTGGTTTTGGAAATTTGCAATTCCTGACAGAAGATTTCTGGTTTTATTTAAGTTCCCTGAAATTGTATCTTTTCTTTGGAATATTGTTCTGTTTTCCTGTTGTCAATTGGGCAAAGACAAAATATTCTCAATTCTCAATTCTCAATTCTCAATTATTAAGCTCTGTAGTACACTCCATTCTATTTATTTTATGTTTTATGAGCGTAGTGAAAGGCGGCTATAACCCATTTATATACTTTAATTTTTAGGAGAATAAAATGAAAAATATTTTCCCTATTTTACCTATTGCAATCATGTTCTTTTTCTGCGGTTTTATTTTGCTTCGCTTTTCGGTGAAGCAAATTTTGATAGACAATGGCGTAGAAAATAAATTCACAGAGATTGTCATGTTTGATGCTAAAAATGCTTTTTCTCGTTCAGAAGATGAAACAATATTTGTCAAAGCTGTAAAAGAGAAACTAGAAATAAAAAAGGAGCAAAAGTTCTTTAATGCAAGGAATTACCGCGGATCAAATTTTAAAAAGAAAATTGAAGATTATACAACTGATTGGCTGCCGTTTCGTAAACTTATTGTACAAACTGCTTTTTTTGCCGATTTTTCTTTTGGCAACAAAATTCTGCCGAACAATGTGGTAGATTTGGGCAATGGATATTTAACAGAATCAAAAAAAATAATGAACATAGATGTAGATGCATTTGTGCAAAAAATTGGTTATTTTAAGCGCATTTTAGATTCTCTTGGCATACCTTTGGTTTATGTTCAATATCCGCATGTTATATGTAGCGAAGACAATATTTCAAAAACAGGCAAAGACCAAAATATACGGACTAAAAATGAACTTATGAAAAAGTTAAGAGATATAAATATTCCTATTGTTGATTTGCACAAAGAGTTTCATCAAAGAGCAAATAATGATAGCAAGGAATTTCACCATTCTCTTTTTTACAAAACAGATCACCATTGGCAAGCGAAAACTGCAATCTGGGCAGGGCAAATAATCAGCGAAAGGCTAAATGAACTTTATGATTTTGATTTGGAGACCGAACTTTTAGACGCTGCTAATTTCACGGAAATATTTGCTAAAAAGTGGCTAGGTTCAATTGGCGAGAAAGTCATTCCACTTTATTCCAAAGAAGATTTTTACACTTACAGCCCTAAATACGTAACAGATATAAATTGGTTGCTTTTCAAAAAGGAATTGTTTGAAAGCAAAGGAAGCTTTGACAACCTTCACCATTTTTTATACCAAGCAAATGAAGGAAAGGTAACATATTCTATAGCATACACAGATTTCAGTTTCTCAAGAAATAACAACTTGCCGAATGGCAAAAAGATTCTTTTAATCGGAGATAGTTTCAACAATTCTTTGAGTAAGTTTTTTGCATTGGTTTTTAAGGAAGTTAATTTTATTTACCGCAAATCAAGTCTGCTGGATGATTATCTAGCAAACAAGCCTGATATTGTGATAATAGCTTTTAATAATGGATTTACAGAACCTATGAATAATTTGCTGTTTTGAATCTAGCTCCTGAAGGTGCGGAATGGCTGGAAATTTTCTATCTTCTAACCTAATCAAACCAAAGGAGACTCAAAATGGGCGGCGTTACGCTAAAGCTTAAAGCAATGGATATGCATCTTGAAGGCGAGGCTTTGATAAGTTTTTTTGCGGAAAGAGGCGTGTATATAACAGAAGATCCCAAAGATACAATCATGTATCGCTGCAAAAATGACGTGGTCACTCGAGACGATGCTATCAAATTTTGCGAAACAAATAAAATACAGTTTACAATAAAGAAAGGCTAACGCCACCTGAAATGATATTCCAAGCCGGCGGCCACATAAACATCCGTTGTGGAACTGGCTATTATCTCTCTCGCCACCATTGAAGTACCTCGGTTGGCTATGCCGGTACGTAAATTAATGGCGTAGTTTTTGAAAAAAGCGGTCCTAAGGCCAAGATTCATGGCTACGCCCCTGTAATAAGATTCAAATTCAAAACGATCCTTATAAGGTTGCGAGCCGCTGTAGCCTTTTTTAAGAGCGATATCTTCTTCAAACCAGCTGAAAATAACGCTTGCAGAAGCGTATGGCTCAATTTCAATCTTTGGATGCGGATTGAAAACATGCATGAATATGAGCGAAAGCAACAACTCATAGCGATTGAAAGACCAACTGGAAAGCTCGTTGTAAACTTCTTCGCTTTCATCAATTTTCGCCTTGTGACTGGAGCGATGAATTTCCAATTCCAACCCTATAAAATCATAAACCGAACCGCCAATATATGCTACCAAAAACGGAGAAGAATCATCGACAAAACTCCATGCGCTAACAGAATCCCTTACATCTCGGTAATTCTTGATCCTTGAGTTGAGAGTGTTCTTATACCAGGAATTAGGTGTTAGTGGAACTTTCGCCCTGCTCCAGCCTGTTCCTATGCCAAGCCAAACATCGTGCATGGGTTGCTCGCCATAATATTCGTCTGGCTCCTTTTGCTTTGCAGCTCGATCTGAATCGCTTAGTCTTACCCTTGGCGTGCCGCTAAACCAGTCGCTTGCAATCTTTCTGGCTATTTTGGCGCTGTCCATGCTCAAAGGGAAAACTGCTATTTCTTTTGGCTCAGAGCTTGTTTCGTCAAAAAGCAAATACCAAACTTGATCGTTCTTAATCGTGCTGAACAATAAATTCCTGTCTCTCAATGATTGCAGTCTTTCTTTGACATGAGTATGGCGAGGTTGCAAATCTTCGGCTTGCAAGCGGGAAGATAAATTCGTGTTTAACCATTTTGCATACAAAGAAGCGGTTGTATCGCGTTCCCAATCGCCAGCTTCGTAGCAGTTCGGGTTGCCAATTTTATCGTTCTCAAAGCGAAGCGCAAAGCAAAAATCTCCAGGAGAAATATGCCGCTTCCCATAACTCCAAATATAAAACTCCCCGTCTTTCCAAACCGTAGGCTCAGCATAAGAGTTGAGAGTTGAGAGTTGAAAGTTGAGAATGAAAAAAAACAAGAAGAGTTTTCCATAACTCTCCACTCTCCGCTCTCCACTCTCCACTGACTTCATAGCATCTTTAAACATTCTTCCACCACCGCTTTTGTTGAGTTTATAAAGAAATCTCGGTCTATGGAATCATTCTTTATCGGTTTTTGAACGCTTATTATGCCGCTTTTCAATGGAAGCTGCTTCTTGTTGTCCCAAAGCGTGAAGGTGGCTATTATCGAAAGTTTTTTGAATTTCTTTTTTTGAACTGTTTCAAGATTCGCTTTTCTGTAATCATAAAAATTCTCGGCTTCCAAATCTCCGCCAATTGTGTATTCGTGAATTATAAAAAGATAATTCGGAACGGATCCATTGTTGGCCGCTATCTCTACGCCCTGTTCCGGGAATTTTGTTTTTATGAAAATCGTATTGTCCATTTTCAATGTTTCTCTTAAAAAAGTGTCATTCTTTGAAACTGTTGAGATGTTCCAGTTTTTTTGCAATTCGTTTGAAATAACGGAATCGGTTAATTTTTCCAGTTTAGAATAGATGGAATCGTTTGGGATATTCAATTTTTCCGTAAACCAGTCTGCGCGAGTTAGCATAAAGCCATCGCCAAGCTCAACGTAGCCAACGCTTTCGCTTTTAGCTGGCAAACCGCTGTACAACTTATGGGAATTGGTGAAGCTTGGAGCGCATGAAAGAAGAAAGAATACTACGATTAAAATTAGTTGAGAGTTGAGAGTTGAGAGTTGAAAGTTGGGTTTTACAACTTTGCTCAATAATTGCATATTTGAAGTTTTAATTTTCATAACTCTCCACTCTCCACTTTCAACTCTCCACTTTTAACCCCCCATTGAGAACGGTATTTTTCAATGCTTTCTTTGTGTTCTTCTGGGGCGAATTTTAGAATATCGTCTATTGAGGCTATTGAATATGCTTCTATTTTGTATTTTTCTTTAACCTGCTGCAATGCGCTTTTGCCATCTCCGAGTTTTTCTTTTCTATCCATCGCTACAATCAAGCCTGCGAGTTTTGCGTTTGGAATTCCTGATATTATTTTCATTGTCTCTTCTATGGAAGTGCCAGCGGTAATCACGTCTTCTATTATCACAATCTGTCTTTTTTCACTATAGGTATCGCCAACCAAAACTCCGCCTTCGCCGTGGTCTTTTGCTTCTTTGCGGTTGTATGTGAAGCTTGTTTTTATGCCATGCTCTTTGTAAAGAGCTGCGCTTGTTGCTGCGCAAAGCGGAATGCCTTTGTATGCAGGGCCAAAAAGATTGTCCGCTTTGTTCATAAAATGCTCTTTGAACGCTTTTGCATAGCAGCTGGCCAATAGCGAAACTCCTTCGCCATCGCAAACGGTTCCCATATTTACGAAATAAGGGCTAACCCTGCCGCTCTTTGTGACAAAACTGCCGAATTTCAGCGCACCGCATTTCGCCAAGAACGAAACGAGTTCATTTTCGTTTATTGAGGTCGTCATCGGCTGGCCTATCCTCCCATAATTTTTTAACAGGGTCGTAGGATTTGATTTCGGCTGTTTTTTTTTCGTACCAGTCAGGATCGCGTTTGGTTTTATTGTATAAAATCAAGTTGTATGCGCAGAATATGCCAACTATAATTAGCAAGCCTTTGAAGTTTTTTCTGGAGAAAAGCCATAGCGCTAAAAGCAGCATAAGAATCGCTATTATGCCAAAGTTATAATGACTCAGGTAGAAAGGCTGAAGAATTTCTATAATGGTTGCCATAGACATAGATAATCTCCTAGAGTTTTCCTTCCTTTCTTAAAATAGTTATTGTATATGGATTAGGGCGAGAAGTATTTCTATCGGTGTAAACTTTTATATAGAATGGAGCCATTGTGCCTAGCGGGTCGGATCCCGTTAAATGCGCTGTCCCGATAGTGTCTTTTATAGTATTGGCAGCTCCTTTTTTTACCATTATGGTTTTATTATTTTCAGTAGAGCTAGTAGATTTATAGAATTGAACGTACAGAGAGTCGCGAGAACTGGCTTTTATTTCTATAGTATCTCTTGCATGCAGCATTAACGTGAAAAAATCTTCCACGTCATATATGTTTCCTTGCTCCGTGACAGCAACTAAAGAATCCAGAGAACCGGCAAATGTAACTCCGTCTTTGGCCGAGCCAAAAGTATCTATGTCGTCAGCATTGGCTTCTGTGCTGTTTAGCGCCCCATCAAGTATGCGGTGGGTTGAATAGTAAAGAACTGTTTTTTTCTGTACGTATCCATCTTCGTTTTTGAGATTTGCAAATTCAATGGAACCTTCTGCAATTCCAGGCTTGAAATATGGCAAGCCACCAGATGTGGTACCATGCGCTCCGATAAAGTATAATTTGTTGTTAGGGTCTTTTCCTTTTGGAATTGCCATGGTAGCATTATCTGAATAAGTAATATTGCTTTCACTCAGTTCTTGTATGTTAACTATCTTTGAATCGAATTCTGCTATCAAAGTGTCAAATGGTGAAATTGTACCGATTCTGCCTCCATTTTTTAATTCGGCAGGGCCGCCATCTTGGGAGCCACAGGCTATAAATATTGCCGATACAGCGAAAAAAGCGAAAAATTTTATCTTGTTCATAATTGTAATATAGAATTTTCTATATTACGTCGCTAAGGATTTGTTAATATGAATGAGATTTCGCCATTCACAACTAGATTGAGAAAAGTGTTAGCCATAGCCAAGAAAGAGGCGGAAGCTACAAGAAGCGACTATGTGGGCTCGGAACATATGCTTATGGCCTTGCTCAGCGAAGGCAATGGGGTAGCAGTGAAGGCTCTTGAAAAAGAAGCTGTAAATTTGGCAGCCCTGCACAGCAGAATTGCAAAGTTTATCACCGGGAACGGGCCAGATGCGCAGCAGAATTTAAAAGGCACAGAGCAGGAAGTGGGGCTTCGCTTTAGCCCACAGGCAAAAGCTCTCCTGGAAAACACACTTTTAGAAGCAAGAATCATGGGAAGCCGCTATGTTGGCACCGAACACTTGCTGCTCGCTATTTTGAATCCCAAAAACGATTCTTTTCCAAAAGATATTTTGAATGCCATGGGTGTTGGCTATGATAAAATAAGGCAGGAAGTTCAAGATATAATAGACGAAGAAAATGAACTTCCTGAAATTTCCGGAGATTATGTTCCCGGTCAGAGCAAACAGCGCAAAACCAAAACTCCAATGCTGGATATGTGCAGCATAGACCTTACGGAAATGGCTCGGATGGGCAAATTGGAACCTATTATAGGCCGGCAAAAAGAAGTGGACAGGCTTATTCAAATTCTGTCCCGCAAAAAAAAGAACAACCCTGTTTTGGTTGGAGAGCCTGGCGTTGGAAAAACAGCCGTTGTAGAAGGCTTGGCTCAAAAAATATCTTCTGGGGAAGTTCCGGAAATTTTGGAAGGCAAAAGGCTTGTGGCTTTGGATATGACCAGCCTTGTAGCCGGCACAAAATACAGAGGCCAGTTTGAAGAGAGAATTATTTCGCTTTTAACCGAGCTGCGCAAAAACAAAAATATAATCATGTTTATGGATGAGCTGCACACTATAATAGGCGCTGGCGGTGGCGAAGGCGGGCTGGATGCGTCAAACGTTATGAAACCTGCGCTCTCCAGAGGTGAAATTCAGTGCATTGGCGCTACCACTTACAAGGAATTTCGCAAATATGTGGAAAGAGATGCCGCATTGGAGAGGCGCTTTCAGAGCATGTCCATAGAGCCGCCAACCGTGGCAGACACAATTGAAATTCTGCGTGGATTGGCTCCGAAGTACGAAGCGCATCACAAAGTGATTTACGATGAAGATGCGCTCAAAGCGGCCGCAAGCCTTTCCGAGCGTTATTTGAACGAGCGGCATTTGCCGGACAAAGCCATAGACCTTATGGACGAGGCTGGAGCGCAAACACGCATTCTGAACCTAACACCGCCTCCTGAGCTTTACCAGAAGGAGCGAGAATTAAAGAGCATTTCCGCTGAAAAAAGGCAAGCCGTAGTGGAAAAAAATTATGTGCAAGCGGGTCTTTTAAGAGACAAGGAAAAGCTTGTTTCCGAAGAGATTGAAAAAATCAAACATGTGTGGACTGCTTCTAAAAAGCAGGAACCTGTGGTTGTGGATTGCGACATTGTGCGGGAAGTTATCAGCAAAATAACAGGAATTCCTGTTAGCCGCATAGACGCTAACGAGAGCAAAAAACTTTTGAATATGGAAGTAGAGCTAAAGGAAAGAATTGTCGGTCAAGACGAAGCTGTTGCTGCGCTCTCAAAAGCTATTCGCAGAACTCGCACAGGGCTAAGAAACTCAAAGCGCCCTGCTTCATTCTTGTTCCTCGGACCAACCGGAGTGGGAAAAACCGAGCTTGCCAAGGCACTTGGCACGCAGCTTTTCGGTTCCGAGAATTCCATTATCCGTGTTGATATGAGCGAGTATATGGAAAAATATTCCGTGAGCCGTTTTGTTGGTTCGCCGCCGGGTTATGTTGGTTATGAAGATGGCGGTCAGCTGGTTGAAAAAATTCGGCGCAAACCGCATTGCGTTTTGCTTTTAGACGAAATTGAAAAAGCGCATCCCGATGTTTTGAACATTCTTTTGCAGATTCTGGACGATGGCCGTTTAACGGACAGTACCGGTCGCACGGTTAGCTTTAGGGATGCGGTTATAGTAATGACTTCCAATGCCGGTACAAAAGACATTACGAACAAAGGCGGAATGGGATTTAGCCCTAAAGCGGCGAATTCAGATGACGAGCGAATTTCCTCTTCGGTTAAGGATGCTTCAAAGCGTGTTTTCACTCCGGAGTTTTTGAACCGCATAGATGAGCAGATTGTGTTCCATTGCCTTAGCAAAGATATTCTGCTTTCCATAGTTGACATTCAGCTCAAAGATTTGCAAAAAGATTTGACCGAAAAGAAAATCACTTTGGAATTGGACAGAGCTGCAAAGGAGTTTATAGTGAACGATGGCTACGATGCTTCTCTTGGAGCTAGGCCTTTGCGCAGAAGCATTCAAAAATTGCTTGAAGACGAGCTTGCGAATCGCTTTTTGCTGGGCGAGGTTGCGGAAAACGCAGTGGTGAATGTTGGCGTGAGCAGCGACAGACTTTCATTTTTGGTTGGATAGATGTTATCCATTGCTCCCATGTTGGAGCTAACAGACAGGCATTATAGATATTTTGCAAGGCTTTTAACAAAGCGCACGTTGCTTTACACAGAAATGGTGACCACGGGTGCAATTTTGCACAATAAACCGGAAAAATTTTTGGAATACAACGAGGTTGAGCATCCCGTAGCCTTGCAGCTTGCAGGTTGCAACCCAAAAGATTTAGCGCAGTGCGCGAAAATAGGCGAGGATTTTGGCTACGATGAGATAAACTTGAATTGCGGTTGCCCCAGCGAGCGAGTTCAGAGCGGTTCTTTTGGAGCGTGCTTGATGCGAGAAGCGAATTTGGTAGCAGAGTGCGTGGCCGCTATGCAAAGCGCTGTGAAAATTCCTGTTAGCGTTAAAACGAGAATTGGAATTGACAAAGATGATTCATGGGAATTCTTTTTGAATTTCGTGGAAAAAATCAATTGCAAATATATCATAGTCCACGCTCGCAAAGCGTGGCTCAAAGGGCTTTCGCCAAAAGAGAATCGCACGGTTCCGCCGCTGAATTACGAGACGGTTTTTAAATTAAAGGAAATGCACTCTGATTGGAAAATTGTTCTGAATGGAGGAGTCAAGAATTTGGACGAGGCTAAAGCGATTTTGAAAAAGGCAGATGGAGTTATGATTGGCAGAGCGGCTTGCGAAACGCCTTGGATTTTGGCCAATGCAGATTCTGAGATATATGGTGAAAAGCTAGATGCGAAAAGCCGTGATGAGATTTTGGAAAAATTTTTGCCTTATGCCAAATTGCAAATTGAAAAAGGCGTTCCTCCGAGTTTTTTGCGCAAACCGCTTATGGGGCTTTTTCATGGGATGCCTGGGGCAAAGAAGTACAGGGAATCTATTTCCACTCTTTCTTTTCGTTGACAAAAACAATATCGCTTAGCGCACTCGCTAAACTTGGGCAGCCTTCGCCGCTCAGAGCGCATGTTTCAATAACTGCTTGCTTATGCTTTGCAAATTCTTTTTTCGCTTTTGAAACGCCCAAATCGCTTTTGTTGAGCGCAACCACAAATTTCTTTTCAATAAGTTTTGGATGAAAAGCTTCCAACTCTTTTTTCAGCAAGCAGAAAGTTTTCCATGCATTCGTTTCAAAGCCGTCTATCACAAAGAGCAAAGCTCTGGTTCTTTCTATGTGCTTCAAAAATCTGTGCCCCAAACCCTTGCCCTCGCTTGCTCCTTCAATAAGCCCTGGTATATCTGCAACCACAAAGCTTTTATTCTTGCTCTGCACTATGCCAAGCACGGGTTCCAGCGTTGTGAAAGGGTAGTCTGCTACTTTGGGTTTTGCGCTTGAAATCTTGCGCACAAGCGATGATTTGCCCGCATTCGGAAGTCCAACCAAGCCAACATCTGCCATGAGTTTCAGTTCAAGATTCAAAATCCTCTTTTCACCCGGCTTGCCGCTTGTATGCTGCCTTGGAGCGCGATTCGCAGCGCTCGCAAAGCGAGAATTTCCAAGGCCGCCATCTCCGCCTTGAGCTGCCATCCAGGTTGAACCGCTTTCCGTTAAATCGGTTAAAATTCTGCCTTCGCTGTCTCTCGCAATTGTTCCTCTGGGAACATCAACATAAATATCTTTTCCACAGCGCCCTGTGCGATTCGCAATATCGCCGGATGCTCCGGCTTCTGCGGAATATTTATAAGCGTTTCCCATATCCAAAAGCGTTGTGTATTGCTCATTGGCTCGCAAATAAACGCTGCCGCCATCTCCGCCATCTCCGCCGTCTGGCCCTCCGAGCGGCACGTGCTTTTCTCTGCGAAAACTGCAAATTCCATTGCCGCCTTTGCCGGAAATAATTTCAATTTTTTTTTCGTCTAAAAACATTCCGAAGATTTTTCCACAAATTTTCCCTGCTTGACGGTTATCAATTCAACGCTCTGATTTGCGCCGCTTTCCGAGAAACTGATTTTTCCATAAATTCCATCGTATTCTTTTTTCTGCAAAATTGCCGAGGGCAAAGATGAGTTTGATTCGGAAAGCACGGAATTTATAATGCGAATTGCATCGTAACTTAGCCCGGCAACTTTGTTTTGGTCAGGATCTTTTTGCCATTTCTTTTTGAATTTATCCGCAAAGGCTTTTATGTTGTCGTCTCCGGTTGCGAAAAATGCCGCACTGAAAGTAGCGTTTTCTGCCTGGTTTTTCGCATTCAGCAAAAATTCTCTGCCATACCATCCAGAAGATCCGAGCAGATTGTTGACTCTCAGTTTGTTGAAAGCCACTTGAGATGCCATTGCGCCAGCATCTGCAGGGTTTGAGCTTGGGATAAATATCGCTGAGAACGTAAGTGTGGAGTCTGCCAGCCATGAGTCTCTTTTAGCAAGGGAGCTAACATTGCTGTTGCCGCTGCGCATATTCATGCGGCGCGTGTCTAGAGTCAGCTTGCGGTCTCTTAAAAGCTTGAATTCGTTTTGGTAATCCGGCAAGCCTTCAACATAGTTTTGCGTAGCTATAATAATGCCGCCTTTGCGCTCAACTGCGCGCTGAAATTCGTCTGCCATCAAGGAACCGTAATCTCCGTAAGGAGCCATGATTGCAAACTCGTTTATTTGCAGGCAGCTCATGGCGTGCTCAGCAATGGAAGTAGCAAGCCTTGCGGAGCTCACGTTCAATTGAAAGATATTTTTCCCCATTTCTGCAATGCCGTCATCCGTGGCTGTTGGGGTTATAAGAGGTATATGCGGAGCTTTTTCGCTCATCCATGTTGCAACGGTCGCAGCGCTTGCAGAGAGCAACGGGCCGATGACTGCTACAACGCTGTCTTGCGCTATGGCTTGCTTCACTCTTCTAAGAGCGGTAGCTGGATCTGCACGGTCGTCCATAATTTGCAGTTGTGCTCTGTTCTTTAAGCTGTCTGCGTAGAGCAAAACTCCTTGAACCATGTAATTGCCCAATTCGGAATGCGAACCGGAGAGCGGTGCCAAAACAAGAATTACTGGACGTCCTGCGGACTTGCCTTCGAGCGAGGCTTTTAGCGCATCTGCTTTTTCTGCAAGGGCAGAGCTGTTAACTTTTGCGAGGCTATACCAGTAAGATGCCGCTTTGTAGCGGTTTTCTTTTTGCATTTTTTGTCCGAGAGTTAGCTGTGCAAGCCCTCGCGTGTGCCAGTCGTTGATTCCTTTTTCGAGCAGGCTTTGCAGTTCGGTTGCGGATAATATATCTGCGGCAAAAATTTGGGCGAGCAAATCGCGTGCTCTTGCTTTGGACACCGGGTTTTTTGTGTAAGCCAGAACTCGGCGCAATGTTTGCGAACCGAAGTAGGGATCTTTGTCTAAAATGCTCAGAATTGCCAAAGATATTTCCATGCGAGCGCGGTATTGGCTTTTTGGGAAAAAGTCCAGAAATTGAGCTGTATATCTGCGAGCTTCGTTTAATTTGCCCAGACGGATGCAATTCTCGACATAGAGCACCACGATTTTTTCTTGTTCTCCGGCTTTCCAGCGGTTTTTAATCAAAGCTTCCAGCCCTGAATTTGCTCCGGCGAAATCCCCAGCCTGGATTTTTTTCGTAATCTCATTGTAGCTTGGCGGGGCTGCCAGCGCAGACGAAAACAAAAGCAGTAAAGGTAGAATAAAATGCATTTGCAGAAAATTTAGAAAATTTCTATCTTACCGATAACGGGTGGCGGGTTGCCGCTGCTGGGGCAAGCCCTTGCAGAGGAAAGTCCGGGCATCGTAGAGCAAAAGTGCCGGCTAACGGCCGGAACCGGCAACGGTATGGATAGCGCAACAGAAAACAAACCGCCGGAAGCGGAGCTTGTCGAAGCTACGGCAAGGGTGAAATGGCGAGGTAAGAGCTCACCGCGCTTTTGGAAACAGAAGCGGCAGTGCAAGCCCCACTTGATGCAAGACCAAACAGAAATGAATGCGCTGCTCGCGCATCGCTTTGCGGCATTTCGGGTAGGTCGCTGGAAACCATTGGCAACGATGGTTCAAGAGAAATGGCAGCCTCGCTTAAATGCGAACAGAACCCGGCTTATAGCCACCCGTTTTTGGACCAGAATTTACAGAATTTTTGGAATTGATTGAATGAGACTTATATTTATTGCGGTTACTGCCTTGCTCTTCGCTTGCTCCATTGAAGATCCGAGCGTTGCAGAGTTTGATTTGGAAAGAATACGCCTGAGCGGAGACGCTCCTTTTGAAGCTTATTTTGAAAAGCCGGAGCCTTATACCCATGCAGATATTCAAGCGGATTTATTCTACGCCATGGGCAACGGAGATACCATGAAAATCTCGGTTTGCGAGTTTGAAACCGCAACGCTCGCCAAAGCTTTTTTTTACAATTCTGATAACATAGAAGAAAAAACAGAACTTTTAATTGGGAACGACAGAAGAAGATATATAAGACACGGCAGACGGATCTTTATCTTTTCTTATAAGTTTTCAATATCGGAAAACGCTTCCATTCTGGATTCTATTATTCAATTCACTCGAAGATTCCCAGCCGCAGATACCAGCGCTGGATTTCATAATTTTAGTTTGGAAAACAGCCGAGCAGATGAAGATATTTCCGTGCAGAGAAAATATTTTCTTGGAGTAGAAGCTCCTTTCAGCATGATTGTCCGGCGCTATAGAGATACGAATTTTACATGGGCTTGCGCTCAAAGCTCCGGCGAGGTTTCCGAAAAAGATTGGGAGAAGTACAAAGTTGAATGGCAACGCAGCGTTTACGACTCGGATAAATCCGCTTTGATAAGCCGGCTTTCAAATGGAACTGTAATTGCCGTTTACGGAGATTTGAATGAAACAAGAATGCGAGAGGTTTTCAATGAATTTCAGAGGCTTGTCAAATAATATGTCTGCAGCTTATTTTATATCCGATGCGCATTTGGGAGTTTCGCCCGCAGGCTCCGTGTCTGAGCGAGAAGAACATTTAATCGCTTTTTTCAAAGAGCTTGAAGGCAAGGCTTCGCATCTATTTATAGTCGGAGATTTATTTGAGTTTTGGTATGAATATGATTTTTACGCTCCGTCCAAGCATTTTAGCCTTTTGAGAGCTTTGGCAGACTTAAAGGGCAAGGGTTGCGAGGTGAAGCTGGTAAGGGGGAATCACGATTTTGCCTGCGGAGATTTTTTCAAGCGCGTGCTTGGCGTGGAGACCTGTTCGCATTTTGTGGCCGAGTTTCACGGAAGAAAGGTTTATGTTTGCCACGGAGACGGTTTAGCCAAGGTGGATGGCCTTTACAGAATTTTCAGAAAAATTTTGGATTTCAGGCTGAACCGGTTTCTTTTTAAATGGATTCATCCCGATATTGGGATGCGCCTTGCCCTTTCCATTGGCTCAAACAGCAGAAATTTAAACAAACAACGCATAGTTTCAGAAGAGGAGTTTTTGGACAAGGCTAGGGAAATTATGCGAAAAAACGATTGCGATACCCTTGTACATGGGCATAATCATATTGGAGGGGTGTGGAAAGTGCCTGAGGGGGTGGTTATAAATTGCGGACAGTGGCTTTTTGAGGAGAATTTTTCTTCAATCTCAGAAAAAAATTGCTATTTTTACCCTTCCTGCTTAGCTGAGCCAAGCTCTGCCTGCTGAGTGGATTTAACCAAAGAGCTTCCTTACGAGGTACAACATGGCCTATAGAGGTCCCAAAGCAAAGGTTGCCAGATCGCTGGATCTGGCTGTTACTCCCAAAACGCAGAAAATTCTGGAACGTCGCAAGTTTCCTCCCGGTCAGCACGGGATGAGCCGCAAAAAGAATGCCGGCGTTTACAAGCAGCAGCTTGTTGAAAAACAGAGGCTGAAATTCACCTACAACATTTCCGAAGCGCAGCTCGCCAAAACCTATCAAGAAGCCAACCGCAGAGACGGTTCTTCCGGCGATAACCTGATGTGCCTTTTGGAATCAAGGCTTGACGCTCTGGTTTTCCGTGCCGGTTTTGCACGCACAATTTTTGCTGCGCGCCAATATGTTACGCATGGTCATTTTCAGGTAAACGGCCAACGCAGTTTTTCGCCCAATCGCGCAATCAAGGCAAACGATTTAATATCAATTCGTGCCAAGTCCAAAAATCATCCTCAGATAAAAGAGGCTATAGAAGGCGCTCCAGAAGCTCCGAACTATTTGGCAGTGAACAAGGAAAAATTTGAAGCCAAACTTGTAAACGCTCCGCTCCGCGACCAGATACCGGTAAAGCTGAACGAACAGTTGGTTGTTGAATATTACAGCAGATAGTTAAGCATCCTGTTCAAACAAACCGTTGATATAATCGGTTTTGTTGAACGGGAGCAAGTGTTCTATCTTTTCGCCTACCCCAATCCATAAAATTGGAATTTTCAATTCATTAGATATGGAAAGCACGGCGCCGCCTTTGGCGGTGCCGTCCAATTTTGTCACTATCAAACCGGTTAGCTTAAAGTTTTCGTGGAAAGTTTTAATCTGCTTTATAACGTTTTGCCCGGTGTTGCCATCTATGACAAGCCATATATCGTGCGGAAAATTCTCGTTCACTTTTTTCACAACGCGAACAGTTTTGCGAAGCTCTTCCATCAGATGATCTTTGTTGTGCAGCCTTCCCGCTGTGTCTAAGAATACAACGTCGCTGCCTCTGGAGACTGCCGCTTTGCAAGCGTCGTAAGCCACCGCTGATGGGTCTGAGTTTTCCTGATGTTTAACAAAGTCTGCGCCGCTGCGCTCTGCCCAGGTTTCCAGTTGCTCAATGGCTGCCGCTCTGAACGTGTCTCCGGCGGCGAGCAAAACGGATTTTCCTTCCAGCTTCAAGCGATGGGCCAGCTTGCCTATGGAGGTAGTTTTGCCAGCTCCGTTTACGCCTATTATCAAGACAACGTGCGGTTTGCCGTTCCATTCCAATTTTGGCGGGTCTATTAGCAAGCGCTCGGCTTCTGCACGCAGAATGGCATTTATTTCATTTTGGTTTAGCGATTTTCCGAGCCCGTGTTCTCTTAGCGCATCTGTTAGCAAAAATGCAGCTTCCACTCCAACATCGGCTTTTATCAATTGCTCTTCCAAATTCTCGAGCATTTCGTCTGTTATTTTGCCAACGCCAGCAATGGATTTAAATTCTCCCATCAAAGCATCGCGAGTTTTTGCGAGCCCTGATTTTATTGCGGAAAAAAGAGACATTTTTTAACTCTTGATTTGATGATAGTTCCGAAATCGGAATTTATTTCATAGCCAATTCCGTTTCTGCCGAGATCTTTGGCGGCGAGCATAGTAGTGCCGCTTCCGCAAAATGGATCCAGCACGGTTTCGCTTACGTATGAATAGGCTTTTATAAGTCTGTAGGGGAGTTCGTATGGAAATGGAGCAATGTGTTCTCTGCCTTTTCCGCTTTTTTCCGGTTTTATAAGCCATACATCGCTGTTTTTCATGGAGAGCCAAAAATTTTTGTCTATTTTGGATTTGTCTTTGATTTCTTGGGTTAAGTGAGCGTATTTGTTGAATTTTTTATCATCTGGTTTTTGAAATTCCAGAATAGTTTCATGCATATTGTTGAGCAGAATTCCGCCGGGATAGGGATAAGTTCCAAAATGCGCTCTGACTCCATTGGTTTTATGCCATACTATATCTCGTTTGAAAATAAAGCCTGAGCTTTCGCATAAATCCACGCTTTTGCCTACCAAATTTATTGTTTTAAAGCTGCTGGCATCTCGGACAGGCAGGTTCATAATGTTCAAAAAGAATTTTCGCCCGGGTTGCAGAATTCTAAAGACTTCTTTCCAAACTTTCCCTATTTCGTCGAGCCATTTGCTCAAATCGTGGATATTGCCCAAATCGCGCGCTTTTTTTGAATATGTTTTCGCATCGAAATATGGCGGAGATGTGACTGCCAAATGAACGCTGTTATCGCTTAAATCATTCATTTTTTGCGAGTTTTTAAAGTAAACTTTTTGAGTAATTTCTTCCATTTCACACCACGCTTTTTACGTCGTCCACAATACCGTATTCTTTTGCTTGCCGTGCGCTCATAAAATTATCTCGGTCGGTATCGCGTTCAAGTTCTTCTTTGGATTTGCCGGTATGTTCGCTGAAAATTCCGTTCAAAACATCGCGAATGCGAAGCATTTCTTCTGCCTGTATAGCAAGGTCGCTGGCTGGGGCAATCATTTGCCCGCTTATGAGCGGCTGGTGAATCATTATTCTGGCGTTGGGCCATGCGTAGCGTTTGCCTTTTGTTCCAGCGCACAGCAGCACGGCTCCAAAGGAAGCGGCTTGCCCTGCGCATATTGTTATCACGTTGCTTTTGAGCGAGCGCATGCAGTCGTAAATTGAGAGGCCGCTGGAGATAGCTCCGCCTGGGCTGTTTATAAAGAAGTAAATATCTTCGTTTGAGAGCGAGTCCAGATAGAGAAACTGTTTCACCAATTCTTCTGCGCTTTCGTCTTCAACTGGTCCCCACAGAAACACGCGTCTATTCTTTGCCAGCGCATATTCTGCTTCTTTAAGAAAATTTTTTTTGCAATTCTCATGTTCTTGTTCGCAATTCATTGCTATCTCCTAGAGTTT
>WQSA01000028.1 GCA_009788135.1 Candidatus Fibrimonadales bacterium | reverse complement strand
CCTAAATAAGAATTGAAAATTGAGAATTGAGAATTGAGAATAAGGCAAATTTAAAGGCATTTATTTATGAATATTCTCCATTCTCAATTCTTCATTCTCAANTAAACCATGAATTATACATTCATTGATCTTCTAAGCATAATGCATAAACTGCGCTCAGAGGAGGGTTGCCCCTGGGATAAGGAGCAGAATTTCAATAGTCTTTTGCCATACCTCCTAGAGGAGTCTTACGAATACATAGATGCCGTTCAAAGCGGAAATGCAAAGCTTATGGCAGAAGAGCTGGGCGATGTTCTTTTGCAGGTAGTATTCCACGCTCAAATAGCAAAAGAAGAAGGCAAATTCACCATAGAAGATGTTATAACCGAAATCTGCGAAAAAATGGTTCGCCGTCACCCGCATGTATTCGGAAACGAAGATTTAAAAACTTCCAAAGATGTTTTAACAAAATGGGAAGAAATCAAAAATACGGAAAAAACTATTTCATCCGCTATGGACAAAGTTCCACGCTCAATGGTAGCGCTAACAAGGGCCCAGGAATTATCGCGCCGCGCTGCGAAAGTAGGATTTGACTGGGACAACCCAAAACCGGTTTTGGAAAAGGTAAAAGAAGAAATAGGGGAGTTCGAAGCCGAGCAGCCAGGCTCCCAGGAAGCAGAAGCAGAATTTGGCGATATTCTCTTTGCCTTGGTAAACTTAGCCCGCCACAAAGGCATAAACGCCGAAACTGCGCTAGCTAGGGCAAATGCCAAATTTGAAAAGCGGTTCAGGCAAGTGGAAATAATGGCAGGTGGCAAACCCCAGGATTTTACTTTAGAGCAATTGGAGCAGTTTTGGGAAAAGGCTAAGAAAACGTCATTGAAATAGGTACTCAACAAAAATTTACATTTCTATATTAATAAGCATGCCCTTTTTGCTTTTTATTTTTCTATTAAACTCTATAATTTTTGCGCAAGTTCCTGGCATTGTCGCGGACTATGAGTCTTTTTTAGACGACATAAATGCGACTATAGAATCTATTATTCCTGAAATCAGTAACTTTGAAGTTCAGAAAACCGCTGTGAATGCGGAATTTCCAAAGCCAAAAGACGAATTTGAAAGTACCCAGGATTATGAACAACGGGTGAAAGACTTTGAAAAGAACAGGGCAGCAAAAATAACGGCTTTGGAAAAGGATTTCAAAGCAAAAACCAAAAATTCAATGGAAAGACTCACAAAAGCCATTACCGGCAAGGAAGACTGGCAGCCAAATTGGGAAGGTTCTTTGAAAAACGATGCAGGAATTGAAGAATATAGGGCTAGAATAGAAAAATTCGAGAGTCAAAGCGTAATAATGAGAGGGAGAATTTCTCAAATAACCATGAAGTTGAGCAAATTGAATTTAGAGAGAAAGGATTTGGAAAAACTGGAAAATAGCTTTTTGGCAAAGAACACTTTATATTTGTCTCGTTTGGAACGTGCTGGCGAACTGATGGAAGATTATATTCTTCAAGAGCAAGCAAAAATTTTATCCACAGAAAAATACAAGCCGCAAATGGCTTTGGGTGCTTACGATCCAGATGAGGAATTGTTTGATGTTAGCGTGAATGATGTTGAAAATACCAAAGTTCCTTTTGTGTTTTCTGGCAAAGCCAAAATTCCTCCTATAGAAGCTCGCGAAACAAACCGCGAAACAACTAATTTTGCCGCAAGCGTAGATTACATAAATCTTCCTTTGGCTACGGGACAGGGGGTATTTTACCCAGGCGCAAAAAAGGTTCGTCTTTATTATAAAGACAAGGAAGTTCCCGTGCAGGGTTCTTTGGGGCATATTGACTGGATGGTGAGCCTTCCCGGTTATCATGAATGGAAGGTTTTCGCAGATTCTCTGTTAAGCGGCACTTTAGTTCCGAAAAATTTGGGACCTTCGCATGCTATGAGTACGGCTGGAATGAAAATCCCAAGCGGCGTGTCTTCTTCGTCTTCATCGGATGGATCTTTTGTTAGCGTGAGGACTGTTATGCGCATATTGGCTTCTAGCCTTGCTGCAGCTAGTGTTGGAACTGCTTTGTATTTTGATAGCGATGTGGTGAGCAAAGGCGAAAAAGCAAGTGATTTATATGTGGAGGCTTACAAGCATAGAAACGATTTTAGCTATACGGAAAAATATTATGCTTATCAAAGAAGCATGGATGATGTTAAAAAGAGCGAAAATTTTAGGAACGGTGCTTATATATTTGCGGCCGGATTTACAGCGGCTGGAATTTTAACATTTGTTTTTTAAGGAGTTTATATGAGAAATAGAATTCTGAAAGCTCTGTTGATTGCTGGAATTTTTGTCCAGACAATAATTTCATGTTCTTCGGTGGAAACGCCAGATGTGTCGCATTTGGATGCTTCTTCTTCTTCTGCGCAGGGATATTATTACTGCGTTTATGAAGGTTTGCAAGAATGTTTGGTGGCTGATGACGGCGGTTTGCTTTACAGTTGCCTAGACAATGGCGTGCTGAGCGATATTTGCGATTATGCTCCTTCTCTTTCATCTTCGGATTCGTCTTCAGATCCGTCATCATCATCTTTGGAGAGTTCCAGCAGTTCGTCTGAGTCTTATGTTTATTGCGTTTATAAGCCTTCAGAAATGTGTTTGCGCGTGTTGAGTTCTTTAATTGAGGAGACTTGCCCTCCAAGCATGTTGCTGATGGATGAGTGTCCTTATGGCAACAGCAGCTCAAGCGTAGAGGTTCCAGGGCCAATTTGGGATGGACTTTATGGTTTTAAAGAATTGGATTATGATGGGAAGTATTATGTTGGCTCTGTTGTAGCTTTTGACAACGAAGTGGGGATAGAGAATTTTAAGGAGGCTAAATGCGGGTATAAATCGAGATATGATAGCCTTGCTAGTAGCAGGATTGTTGTTGCCGATGGCAATGACCCGGCCATTATTGGCAGTGGAAAAAAGTTAATGGGCGAGGGGGAGATAGTATTGGAGATATTTGCGAATTGCGATGGCAAGGATACTGTATTTGCTCGTGAGTATATTGCAGTGGTTAATGCTCCGGCTCCTATACCGAGTGCAGCATTTGCTTTTAATCAAACTGAATATGCGGCTCTTGCGGGTGGAAAGGTTACTGCATCTGCAAATCTCAATGCAATTACAATAACCAATGCGACTGCGGCTAAGTGCGATCCTGTAAGCGCTCCTGTATTTAGGGATTCTAGCATAGCAATTCCGGGAACCAAAGTTGCTGCAGCGATAGCAGTTACTTGCCGTGGCGTAACCACAATTTATACCGCAGAAGCGGATGTTATTTATGCAGCGCCAATATCTAGCGGAACTTTAAGTTTTTCTAGCACAAATTATGATATAGGAGATGAGACAAGTTATGCCATCAATACGGTTAGCGTAACCAACGTCGTGCAATCAGGTTGTGATTTAAAGACTAAAGCGATTAAGCCAGCAACTATTAGTACAAGCGCAGCCGGAGGTATTACGGCGCAAACATACTATACTTGCAATGGAGAAGAAGTTGCTATTGGAACTCCGGCAACAGCAGTTGTGAATCACAAGAAGATAGCCGTGCCAACAGCCTCTACAGGCTTGATATATAGTAGTGGAAATGCGCAAGTTGGCGTATCGCCCGGAACAGGTTACACATTAACTGGCGCAAGCGCGACAAACGCAGGAAACCATACTGCATTCGCAACGCTTGATGCAAATTATGCATGGACTGATGGCTCAACAACCGTTGCAAACATACCTTGGAGCATAGCGCGTTTTGGGGTACCAAAACCAGTTGCTGCTGATGTTGTATGGACAGGCGAGCCTAAAAACGGTGTAGAATTAAGCCCGCATTATACGTTGAGCAATGATGTGAATAAAGTAGAAATAGGCAACTACGTCACATTTGTAACTCCAACTAGCAATTATGAGTGGGATGAAGATGATCCGCTAGAAATTTTGCAGCTACATTGGAATATCATAGATGAAGATTAGGAGAATTTTATGATAAAGCATAGCATTATTTTAAGCCTTAGCTTGTGCGCAATATGCGCGAGCCTGTTCTTTGCCTGTTCTTCCGAAAGCTCAATAGGAGAAAGCGAGCCAGTTGATTCCGGCATAGACCACGCTTACTGCGTATTCCCCAGAGAACAAATGTGCCTGCCCGGACCAGTTTCCATATGCCCAAAAGGCGGAATCCTAAGCGATACCTGCCCCGAAGACGAAGGCTACACAGATATGACCGTTCAAAACTCTTCCTCCAGCTTGGAAGCTTCCAGCAGTAGCAAAGCTCTGTACATAGAAAACACAGATATGGGAATATTTGCTAACGACACCACATTTATTGATCCGAGAGACGAAAAAGAATACAAATATATAATCTCCAACGGAAAAGCTTGGATGACTGACAACTTAAACTATTCCAGAGATGGCACTCTAGGCCTGTGCCTTATAGATTGCGATAAAGGCAACGGATTAGTTTACAAGTATGATGTTGCTATTGACGAAAACCCCTTGCAGGGACTTTGCCCGAAAGGCTGGAAAATACCAACTTATGCAGAGTGGGCTTCAGTTCCGCTTGCAGCAATGCCGGCTGCCTTTTACAGGCAAGGCCGTTACTGGACAAGCACTGCAAACGCTGATGTTGTTATTATTGATGCTGTTAATTCCATAAAGATTAATAGCAACGGTACTATTAATGACAGGTTTGCGATTCGCTGCATTGCGAATGACTCGCTGCCTTGCGGCACGGAAAATTATGCTATTGCCACTGATTTTTGTTTTGATAATGATATTTATGAGAGATGCGGCGACAAAATGTATAATCTGGAAAAAAGTTTTTGCTCAGGCGCAAAGCTTTATGCGCTGTGCGGAGGCTTGACATACGTTCCGGCGACAGAAGGTTGTTTGAGCGAGACGGTGTTCAAAAAATGCAAAGATATTTTGTATAACGATGGCACGCATTTCTGCGTTGATAACGACAAGCTTTATAAGCTATGCGATGGCAAGATATATGATCCTGAGGAAGAGGGGTGTTTTGAGGGGAAGACTTGGCCGCTATGCGATGGTCATTTATATGACACGGAATATGAGTTTTGCGCTCATGACGATAAGCTTTATGAGTTATGCGATGGCATAGAGTATTTCCCAGTAGAACATGGCTGCCATGAAGACATGCTTTTAAAAAGATGCGGAATTTATTTATACGACGAAGAAACGGAATTCTGCGTTGCAGACAAAGATGTTTACGACAAATGTGGCGGCGAGATATATGATCCGGCGACAAAAGGCTGTTCTGAAGACAAAATTCTCACAAGATGCGGCTTTTATCTGTATGATGAAAGCGTTTCTTTCTGCGTTTCAAACAATGTTTACGACAAATGCGGCGGTTTAATATATGAGCCAGCAATACAAAAATGCGAAGCTGGAGTATTATTTATATTAAACGAAGATTTTGAAGACAACACGCACTCATTCACATTAGTAAATGGAACCATAACAAATAAATGGTTTATAGGAACGGCTACAAGCTACAGCGGCTTTAAATCTGCCTATATATCAAATAATGGCTCGGAAAACTCATATACTATGACATCACCTTCCGTAGTTCATCTTTATAAAGATATAATATTCCCAACATCAAGCAAAAATTTCGTTATGAAATATAATTTCAAAGGCATGGGAGAAACAAATAACGATTACATGACTCTTCGCTATGGCAACACGACATCTACGCCATCTGCATCTGTAGGCACTTCACGTTCTGTTACAGTTGCTATGAGAGACAGTTATGGCGATGGTTGGAACAATTGTGCATTGAGAATCAACATAAACGGAACTAATCTAGCTTCGAATGCGACCTTTAGTTCTGGTAGTAGCAGTTCCGCTACTTTTAGCGTAAATCCAGGCGATGTAGTGCAAGTTTATTGGGTTTTAGGTTATGATCATGATGAAACCGCATTTGCTATATATTACACTGACGATCCGCCTATCCCAGCATTTAATCCTGCATTAGGAGCTACAAACGATACGCAGAGAATCCTGCTTTCAAAGCAATACACTACCTTTAATGCTCCTGAACCTGCTGATGGAACTTTATTAGGTTCGTTTACAGTTCCAGTTTCGTCTGCGATATTCACTGGAACCCTTATAGATTCCGTTCAAGGTTATTCAGATTGGACAGAAAGAACCGTGATTTTGCCTGCTTCTGACTTTAACGGCAAAACGATGAGGATGGTTTTTAGCTGGATAAACAATGCTTCCGGTGGTACACAGCCGCCAGCGGCTATAGACAATATAACCATTTCCGTTGTGGAGTAAATTTTTAGGAGTTATTTATGAAAAGCGCATATAAAATTCTTAAAATTCTGGCAATCCTGCTAATCGGGGTCCAGATAATGATTTCCTGCTCCGGCGTGGAGATTGAGCCCCTGCCTTTGCCTAAAGATGTGCATTATGTTCCAGAAGGCGATGGATCTGGCGCAACGTACACATATTGCGTTTATCTAAACACAAGCCAATGCTTCTCTGGCAACTTCTCGGCTTGCCCAGGCGGAGGCAATCTTAGCAACACTTGCCCATTCCCACCCAAAGGCTCTATACCAGATGTGCCTCCACCCAATTTGCCAGTATATGATTATTGCGTATATCCCTCATTTTGTATTAATGGCCCCATATTTGAATGTGCTGGCGGGGAATTGAGCAATACTTGTCCTTATCCAAGCAGTTCAAGCAATTCAAACGATTTAGGCAGCAGCTCTTCCAGCGATCAACTACAGATTTACGAATATTGCGTTTTTGTTCAATATGGCATTTGCACGGAAGGCCCTTTTACATCTTGCGTGGTTGGCGGCCAATTGAGCAACAATTGCCCTTTTCAGCCTATTGTCATTTCCAGCTCAAGCTCGCTTGACGTTAGCAACAGCAGTAGCAGCGGAATTTTCAGCTCAAGCTCGTTTGTAGCCAGCATTAGCAGCAGCAGCTTTGCAAGCATAGTAAGCAGCAGTTCTGTTTTTGTCAGCGGCGGTGAAAACGGCCCGGTTGCTTATTATGGTGAATTAAAGGCTAGTGGCAGCAATATTATCGGTTCAAAAACGGGCAGCACTCCAGTGCAAGTTAGAGGAGTTAGTCTTTTCTGGAGCAACACAGGTTGGGGCGGCGATGCTTTTTTCAATGCTACTGCAATTAACGCAATGGTTGATGGCTGGAAAGCTGAGATTATCAGAGTTCCTATGGGTTATGATATAGTTGGCGGAAAAGATTATAACGGTAGCTATTTACCAAGTAAAACCGCAAATATGGATCGTGTTCATGCAGCGATAAGTGCCGCCATTGCAAAAGGTATTTATGTGATTATTGACTGGCATGCTCATAATGCTCATTTAGGGACTTCGGATGCTATAGAATTCTTTACCGAAATGGCATCTACTTATGGTTCTTATGACAATGTTATTTTTGAGATATACAATGAGCCTCTTTGCTCAAACGGAACCACTAATGATACAGGCACTGGAAATTACTGCCCTTCTGGATTTACAACATGGGCACAAATCAAAAGCTATGCTACAGATGTAATCAGCACAATTCGTACTTATTCGGATAATTTGATTTTGGTAGGTACTCCAACTTGGTCTCAAGATGTAGATGCCGTTGTAGGCAGTGCGATTACTGCCAGCAATGTTGCTTATGTACTTCATTTTTATGCCGCAACACATTCTACCAGTACGCTCGGTGCTAAAATAAATACGGCTCGATCTGCCGGTCTTCCAATATTTGTATCGGAATACGGTACTGTTAGCGCAGATGGCAATGGTACTCACAACGCAACTGCCTCAAATACTTGGATGTCTTTTCTCAATGAACGCAACATATCTTACTGCGCATGGGCTGTAAATAATAAAAATGAGGCGGCATCATTCTTTATCCCTGCATTTAGCCCAAGCACAGATTCATATACATTAACGTCTAATATGACTTCTTCAGGGCTATATATTTACAATCAGTTAGCATCATGGGCAAATTCTGCTCCGTGGCGTGGCGGCGCAACTCCAAGCTCAAGCAGCAGCAGCAATACCAGATGCAAAGATAGCCAAGGTCGCGAATATTTCTGCGAATGGGCTAGTGGCTGTTTTGCGATTGACCCAGCTTATGCAGAAAACCCTGGACATACTTGTACATATTACATTAATGAGTGCATGGATTATGGAAGAGGATTATATGTTAATTCCACCAGAGAAGGCGCCGGAGCTTACTGCACAGGAACCTTTATTTTTTAACAAGCTTCAAGGTTTATCCCGCTTCTGAGCTAAGAGAACATAGCCACTATCTTGTGCGCAACTTCGTCCACCATTTCTGGCGAGAGAACGTATTGCTTTTCGTGCACCAGTTGCTGAACGCGCTGGACGTTTTCGCTTCTGGTTTTTTCCCAATTGCTTTCATGCTCGTTGGATTCCTCCAGAATTTTTTGGGCTAGTGGAGAAAAATCAACGGAGTGGCTAGCCGAGCTTTTAGCTGGAGCTTCTGCCTTCTTTTTTGGGCCAGAACGTTCCAGCTCGCTCGGCATTGCCGAGTTCGGATTTCTTACCAAATCCGCTACGCGAGTTGTTATTGCTGGAGTTTCCATAGTTCTATCCTCATTTATAATATCGGAATTATTTAGGAGAAACTTTAAAGTTTTCTTGCAAAAACGCGAAAAAAACGCAAAAAAAGCGTGTTTAAGGGGTCAAAGCCCCATGTGCAGCTATGCAGTTTGGGACATTGAGTGCTGAGACTCGGTTTTGCGCTTGGGATTCTCGCATTTCTGGCAGGAGCCAATCTTGCCGTCCGCTTTCTTTGCATTGTAGTGGTCCACGACTATTTGAAGCGAGTCTATTGGCTTATGCCTTATCATGAACCACAGGCCCATCTTTTCTGGAGGTTTGATGTCGTGTTGCTCGCACCAGTGGTATTGTTTGGACTGGTGGCGGAGGATTTTGTTCATCAACCATATTTTTAAAAGAATCTTGCGCATTGTTGCTCCTTTGTTTCTCTGGTAAAAATAGATTTTTTGAGCTTGCAGTTCAGACCTTTTTGCGCATATTTTGTGAATGGTTTTAAGTCTAGAAAAATCAATAACTTACAAATTCCCATATTAAATTAGAATATTTTTTTCCGGGCAGGTTCAGTTTCTTGCTTTTTCATTAACTTCCGATCTTTGCGATACTTCTTAGTAGTCTCAAGCTCAAGCATCAATCGTCTTCCTCAGCGTCGATATCAGCGTTCATTTCTTCCACAGTCTTGTACCTTTTCGCCTTTATCTTTCCGCTCATTATGTCTTTCGCTTCCTGTATAGCTGCGATAGTTTCGGCGTTATACTCAGGCTCTCCGTAGATAGGATACACAACGACTTCAACTTCTCGCCCGATGTATTCATTGGGAATAAAAGTGTCAAGCCTGTTGTCCTTTGGAATGCAGGTCGTGCGAAACGCTTGGGTTTTTGCGATGGTCATTGTAGCCATGCCATAAAGATAGAAAACTGCTTGAAATGGGTTGAGGGGAAAATCTTGAGCAGCGAGCCTATGGTTAAAGCGCAAAAAGTTGAAGGATAGCTTACCGTGGCACAGTTTTGGCACAGATTGGAATTTTGAAACTTTTGTCAAATAGTCGCAAGTGCAGAAAAATCAACGACTTATGAAAAGCGGGAAAGGAGACTCGAACCCCCGACCCTAACCTTGGCAAGGTTATGCTCTACCAACTGAGCTATTCCCGCGGGGTTCTGACAAAGATAGAAATTTACTGCTTCTTTGTCAAGGGTATTTTTAAGATTCTTCGCCGCTATCTTCCGTTGCCGTAGCTGCTTTGCGAACGGTTTTGCGCTTTGCGCCTACTATTTGACCGCCAAAACGCTTGTTGAAACGGTCTATGCGGCCTGCGGTGTCCAAATGGTGCATTTTGCCTGTCCAGAACGGATGAGTATCTGCGGTTATTTCCAAAGAAATCACTTGATATTCTTCGCCGTTTATGGTGCGCTTTTCGTTAGAAACCTTTGTGCTGCGAGTTAAGTACTCTTTGCCCGTGTTGGCATCGATAAACACGGTTTTGCGATATTCCGGATGGATTCCTTGTCTCATGGGATGTAAATATAGCAAAAATTAAATGCAATGTCAAGGTTTTTCTACCTTTATTTAATGCGATTTTTCCTTTTTGTGGCGTTTTTGCTCTATATAAATGCATTCGCCGAGAAAACCACGGTTCTTTATATAGGCGGGGATTACCCCTCAATTAAATACCATTTGGGGGTTTTGAGCGAAATTGAGAGGTTGCAAATTTCCATAGATACTGTTGTGGGAAGCGATTGGGGAGCCTTTGCCGGAGCTTTGTGGAGCGCTGGATGGAGCTCCAGGCAAATAGGGGAGCTGGTTGATTCCTGGGACTCGCTACCCAGAGCCGAGCAGTCCAGGGTTTCCGCTTTGTGGAAAAAAAGATGGCTTATAAAAAGCAAGGAAAACGGCGAGCCGATTTTGGAAAGCGTAAATGATGACAAGCCGTATTTTGGGCAGGCTTTTTTTAATTTGAGAGTTGAGGAAAGTCTTTGGCGCTCGGATATAGGCTCTAAAATTGCATTCAAGGGAATAAATGCGGCTAGCGGGGATTGGCTGGCAACTGATGGCTTTCGCATATTGTCCACGCCTGTGGCTTTGCGCGATACAAGCGGCAGCTTAGCCGAACGTTATAAACAAAAGCTATTGAATCAGGATTCCACGTTGCTCATTCTGCGCCCGCATTTGAAGCCAAATCCGGATTCTCTTTTTGAGACTGGCGTCAGGGCAGTTCAAACAAAAAGATCGGCTTTAGCAGAGCTCCACTCTCCACTCTCCACTCTCAACTCTCAATTGGCTCAGCCTCCGCCCCCTCGTTTCCTTTACCTTCCCGTATTTGACAGCGTTTCTTCCGAGATTCAAGGGCATTTGGAAAGCTTTTGGAATCCGAACGATACTGCCTTTTTGGCTGTTCGCAATTTTTTGGAAGCTCTGCAAGAAGACGACTCTTACCAAGAGGTGAAACTTGTTTTGGATACGGCTTCTTTTTTGCAGATAAATGCGGTAAGCAGCCCAAGATTATCGCTTTCTTTGCAAGGTTTTGGCGGAACGCTTTTTGGTACGAACATCGCTGCAAATGTCAATTTTCGCTTTATAAATCAGTTTGGCTACAACTGGGATATAACAGCTTTTTACGGGCAGGGAGCTAGAGGTATAGACTTGGATTTGCGTTTTGAGCAATTTTACAATAGAAGCGGCGTCTTCTTTGTTAAATCGAAAATTTTTGAATACGAGCCCATTTCTTTTTTCCAAAAAAACATTCCTGAAGAAGCCAGGCTGTTGATAGAAAGAGGCAGCGGGGTAGCTCTTGGCGTTGAGATGTCCAGATTGCAAATTGCTGTTGAGATTGAGCGCAGGCGGATTACAAGCGGCGCATCGGGGTATATTATTTATGATTACTTTTTTGACGAAGATGAGAATTGGATGCTGGAATTTCCCGTAGATGTTGTATATGAGCCTGTTACCGTGATTTCAATGTTTCCCTATGCGAAGTGGCTTTGGCAGAGCGAGAGTTATAGCAGGTGGTTTGCAAGCGATGGTTTTATGGCTGAGCTTTCAGGCGGTTTCAAGGGGGTTTCTATTAATACTTATGGGAGCAGCACGCCTCTTTATGTTTCCACTCAGGGCAAGCTTGGCATAGCGCATCCGCTTTCCAGATATGTTTCTGTTAGCGGCGGCACTGAGTTTGGGTTTAATTTTCGCAGGAAGAACAATGGCAAAATAATCTTGCCAGACGAGCTTTACGGAATTTATAGCGACCCTGCTTTGGACAATCGCTACAGGTTTGCCATGGGCATGGGTTGTTATCAGGAGCAGTGGCAAACTCCAGACAACGCTTCGCATCGTTATGGCCTTGCATTTGCAGGCCTTTCTTTGCATTGGCAGGGCAGCGGCATATTTCTTGCAGGTGGTTTTGCAAAGGATGGGGAGCCTAATCCTTGGTATGAGCATAATGCCGGCAGATTTTTTGCGGAACCGAAACTTCGCTTGAAAACGCAGACTTTTGACCTTGTTTTGGGTCAAAATATGATATATTCCGGCAGAAATGACACTTTTTTGACAGTTCAGAGCCAATTTTAGTACGTAGCTTTAAAAAAAAATGTATATTATTAATAGAGGTATTATGAAAAGCCGTACTTTATTACATTTAGCGCTTTTATCTTTTTCGGCAGTTATTGCTTTGTTGGCAGCTTGCGGCGAGGGAGATATTATTGACATTTCTGATAAAAATTCTGAAGAATATATAAGAATGGAGATGGCGCTAGGTGATCTTGCTTCTCCGATTGGGGGTTTGATAACTCGTTGCGGTATGAACAATGATGAGGATTGCGGGGCTTTTCCGCCTTTGTCTTCTTCTGAGGAGGAGTTATCCAGTTCTTCTGAGGAGGAATTATCCAGTTCTTCTGAGGAGGAGCCATCCAGTTCTTCTGAGCCTTCTTCTAGTTCAAGCCCTGAGCTAGGTCTTTATCCGTTGCCGCCGTTTACTTGTTCATGGACTCCGGATTGGGTTCTTCCAGGCGATAATACGCAGGTGAATGTGGAGTTTGATTCTCAGGATGCGGCTTTGGAAACTGACTGTGTGAAGAGGGCATGGTATGCGATTGAGATGAAGAATCCTCTTGGGAAGCCATCTGGACTTTACGATACAGCATTTTTCTTTCTTGGGGTAGATGTTAAGACTGAAGGAGTAATAACGGCGACAGCGGGTACAACGGCGCCATGGCCTGAGTCGATTGGCGATACGCTTTTAATTTGGAGTACGGTTTCTTGCGAGAATAGAGCGGAGAACAAGATTAAGAATACGACACATTGGGCTTGCAAGCCTTTGAATTTTGGCATTCCGCCGAGCAGCAGCAGCAGCGAGCCACCGCCGCCGTCATCAAGCAGCAGCGAGCCACCGCCACCGCCGTCATCAAGCAGCAGCGAAGAGCAACAGCCACCGAGCAGCAGCAGCACTACAGTTGCGACACCAGAGCTTGTTTGTACAGCTTCACCTACGGCAGAACCAGTAACGGTAGGCCAATCAATCGGTAGGGGTATTTTCACTATAACTTGCAATGGCGATGCAGTTGCATGGAACAGCGAAGACATTTTCTGGGGTCCTCGTACGCCTACAGCTCCAGGACCTTTCGTAGTTCAAATTGAGATGACAGCAGGAGTTTGCGCAGAAGTTTCTACAAATTGTACTCCTGTAAATGTTATTGAACAAGTTCCATCGAGCAGCAGTGTAACAGTGATACCTTCAAGCAGCAGCGTAGCGGTGATACCATCGAGCAGTAGCGTAGCAGTGACACCTTCTAGCAGTAGTGCTACAACACAACTTACTTGCACAGGCTTAGTAGCAACAGGGACAGTAGGCGTGCAATTCGCAGCGCCTACCGTAACTTGCACTATTGGGGGGACTGCTTCTGATCCCATTATATCAAATATTACATGGACGCCAGCAAATCGCACTCCCACAACAACGGGCAGCGTTGCTGTTAGCGTAACCAGAAATGGAACGCTCCCTTGCGGCGGTCTAACTGCTCAGTGCGGAAACATAAATGTTGTTGCAGCTTCAAGCAGTAGCGCAGCTGTGATACCTTCGAGCAGTAGTGCAGCGGTGATACCTTCGAGCAGCAGCGCAGCGGCTAATGCTTGTGAGTATAAGCCTGCTTGGTGTGGAAACAAGTCATTTGCAGAAGTAGTTGCAGGTGGAGAAGTAACGAATCCAGTTGCAAATACATGTTATTTCTTGACTACTTTTGCACAGTTATCAGCATATAATAGTGCGAATGTTACTGTTAATGGAGTTAAGGCTGATAATAGCAGCAGTAGTAATGTCTGTACCTCTTGGGGTTCTCCAAAAACATGTACTGACTGGATTAGAGATGACGCTCCTCCAAAAGCAGATGGTGGTTATTACATTTATATGACATCAAATGGAGCTTTTAATAGTGCTGTAGGAGTGAAACCTAGTTGCCAGCCATGATTCATTGAAAACATCAACAAAAGCAACTGCGCTGTTTAGCGGGTTGCCTTTGTTTCCTATTTACGGCAAGCTTGCCATTTAAGCTCTAAAATGCATTTTTAAGCAGGATGTCGTTAATTATCTATATTTAACTATGTTTTGCACATAGAGGGTAACATGAATCATAAACAGCAAATAATGCAACTCGCTGATGCCAGAGGAATTATCAGGGCTAAAGACCTTGAAACCACAGGCATTTCCCGAAATTACTTGTATAAAATGCATAAAGATGGGCTTCTGAAGAAAATATCTACAGGGCTTTATACTTTGCCGAACGCTCTTGCAACAGAACACTTGACTATTGCCGAGGTTGCAAAAAGAATTCCTCACGCAGTCATCAGTCTTATTTCTGCCCTGATTTATCATGAATTAACCACCCAGCTTTCCCCTGATATATGGATTGCTGTTCCCAAAAGTTCTCGAAAGCCAAATATAAAATACCCACCAATTAACCTAACTTATATTTCCAATCCGGCATATTCATTTGGCATTCAGAAGTGCATTATTAACGGAGTGCCCGTCAAAATTTACAGCCCAGCCAAAACAGTTGCGGATTGCTTTAAATTTCGCAGCAAAGTCGGCCTTGATGTTGCCATAGAAGCTCTGCGCAATGTTCGGCGTTCACGCAAAGCAACTATGGATGAACTAACGGAAGCTGCAAAAGTTAACAGGGTTCTGAAAATAATGATGCCTTATATGGAGGCTATCGTATGAGCCAAGAAAAAAGCATTGCCCATGTGATTTTTTATCAGTTGCGTAGCAAAGCAAAAGCTAACAATGAAGATTTCCCTCTTTTGCTTGCGCGTTATGGCATGGAAAGGCTATTGTATCGGCTTAGCATTTCCTCGCATTCCGAGCGATTCATTTTGAAAGGCGCAAGCATGTTTTTAGTCTGGAAAGGGCAAAGTTACCGAGTCACAAAAGATGCAGATTTTCTGGGACTCGGCAATCCAGACATAGAGCAGCTTGCAGACACATTCCGCAATATTTGCAGCATTGAATTTCCAGATGATGGCATGGTTTATCTACCGGAAACATTGAAGGCAGAGAAAATTAGTGAGGCTCGGGAATATGAAGGTGTGCAGATTAAGCTGATTGGCTTGCTTAATGAGGCTCGAATTACGCTTCAGATTGATGTTGGTTTTGGAGACATAATAACTCCAGCACCAGAAAGCGTAGAATATCCTACGCTCCTTAATGCGCCGCCACCACTTTTAAAAGCTTACACTCAATACACCTTGATTGCAGAGAAATTTGAAGCTATGGTTGATCTTGGATTGACCAATAGTCGTATGAAAGATTTTTATGATATTTGGTTACTTTCAAAGCTTTTTCCGTTTAAAGGTGATGTTTTACAAAAAGCATTGAAGAATACTTTTAAGAGGCGAGGGACTGCTTTCCAGAAGTCAATGCCGCTTACGTTTACTTCTGATTTTTACGACAATTCACAAAAATTGACCCAATGGAAGGCTTTTGTTAACAAGGCTAAATTGAAGGTTTCGGCTGGCAATCTAGCATCTGTTATTACGGAAATTTCGGCATTTCTGACTCCTGTTATACAGCCGGATGAAGTGTTTGATGGGGTATGGTTGTGTGAAAGTGGAAGATGGAGTAAGTAGATTTAAGCATGAAATAAGCATAAAAATCACATTTTTTTACAAATTTTACATTTTTTTGACATTTTTTCAACTTTTTTGACAAAAAAAATATATATTTACAAGATATAGTTTTATGAACTGGAGGTTTTTTATGAAAACGCAGTACTTACTGCCAATTCTAGGTTTAGCAATTATGGCTTCGCAAGCAAGCGCAGCGGTTTGCAAGTACAATAACAAAAACGCATATTGCCAGTGGGCTACTGGTTGTATGTCTATTGATGATGCATACGGAGAACCTGCAGGGAAAGACTGCGCATTTTATATAGCTGCATGCGAAGAAGATGGCGAATTGTTTACTGATGTAAACAGCTCAGCCATAAACGCTGGCAACGACTGGGGCAAAGGCGTAATTTGCGCAGATAACGGCGGTGTTTCCGCAAGCGGTGGCGGCAAAAAAGAATTTTGCAGATGGGATACCGGTTGCTACCCCATAAAAAATGATAGAGCAGATTGCGCCAAAGACGGTTATATATATGAAGATGTTCCTCTTTCAGGCCAAGGCGATAACAAAAAATGCGAAGGCGGCAGATTTACCGGAGAAGGCAAAACCAACGATCCAGATAAAAGCGGCGAACTTGGATATTGCTACTATGGACCCTGCGTACCAGTTCCAGGCAACAACTACGCTTGCGAAGAAGGTGGTGGCTGCTTTGAAATATTGAATGAAGATAAGCTGGCTGATTGCCAAGAAGGCAATGAAGTAGTAGCCAATCAGGCTGCATGCCCGGCAGGAAGCCTTCCGCCAGGTCTCAGCCGCGTGATAAAAGGTCATCATGCTGCGGGCTTGCTAGTAGCTGCTCATGGCCGTGCTTTGCACATTTCTTCTGCAAAAGATGCAAATGTTACCCTTTACACCCTTAGCGGCCAGCAGATCCTTAGCGGAGTTGCTCGTGCAGGAAACAGCGTGTTCAGCTTGATGAACCAAAATCCAGGCGTTTACTACGCTGTGGTGCAGTCTGGCGCATACACACAGACTGTGAATGTAATTCTGAAATAAATCTGAGATAGCCTTTATAAGCAGGGAAGTGATTCCCTGCTTTTTTTTTATGCATTTTTTAAAATAGCGCAAAGAATTAAAGGTTTTTTTTAAAACAGCCTATAAGATAAGAGTAAAAAGAACTGACTGCCCAAATCCGAGTTGCCGGCGAGTGCCGGAAAAGGACTGAGCTCCAGAGGCAAGGATGCCAAAGGATGAACCCTACACGGAGGTTAACTCTATGCAGATCAATCACAACGTTCGCGCAATGGTGACACAACACGCTCTCTACCAAAACAACAGTGCGATGAGCAAGTCACTCGAAAAACTCTCAACAGGCTTAAAAATCAACCGCGCCCAAGATGACGCAGCTGGTTTGGCTATGTCTGANCAAATGAGAGGCCAGATTCGNGGNCTNGGCAAAGCCAAACAGAATGCTCAAGACGGCATAGCCGCATTGCAGATNGCTGAAGGCGGTCTCGCGGAAATCTCTAACATTATGCAACGCCAGCGCGAATTGGCTGTACAAGGTGCCAACGACACTTTGACAACTACAGAACGCACGTACATAGCGAA